>NZ_JACJOD010000011.1 GCF_014695385.1 Trichocoleus sp. FACHB-46
TCGCTTACCAGAGCAGCAAAACCATCTATCAAGTCAAGCATGGGATGCTCTCGGACTACTTGATTGCACAACTCAAGCATCCGTCTGTTCAGATGGCTCTTGCGTAAGTCCTGCCACAGAGAAAACCGAGGGCTGGGAGGAACGGTCTTAGCTTAGACACAAAAGACCTCAGCATCATTAAACTAGCCAAAACAAGCAAACTAACACAGCCAAGCGTTACATTCAGGCTTTGTCTACCCGTTTTGGTTGGTCTGTGAGACCTAGATCTAATCCACCTCATCTAACTGCTACGTCAACCCTACTCAGAATTCCTCATATTACTATTCATATTTGAAACAGAGAGCGATTGTTTGTACTAATCAAAGGGATGATCGTTACTAGACCATCCCTTCAAACGCCGCAGCAATACCTACTACTTATTAGTAAGACGATGGGATGTTCTGAGTCATATCTTTTTCAGGTAGGTGTCGTTCTCGCTTATCTATATCTGTTATCAGCTTTATTTTGCTTTTTTCGACTTCTAGGTTAATCATTAATCGACCACTAGTCATTTGCATCGCTGTAATACAGAAAAGTGTAGAAACCCACAGTATGCAGATAGCAGTTATGGACTGCCAAGCAAATAGTCCAAGCTTAGAACTTTGACCAATCTCTTTCTTTTGGGCCAGTTGTAGTTCTCTATCAGTTGGCAATGCTTGCTTTGAAAGTAAATGTTTGGGCTCTAAAGTGGGAGCGATCGCGTCATAATTCTTCTCGGCCTTTTTCGATGCAAGGCCATTAGCTGCCACCTCTAGAATCTGAGCCATAAACTTGTTCATTTTCAACTCCACAATTGAACAAGTTCTTCGCAGCCTGTATAACGGCTAACCTGTCAACATTTTTCTGTGAAATATAAACGAAAGATCAGCATTCAGGCTATTCATTATCGAAAACATTTGAAATTAAACACCTTGTGATATGCACATATAAAGGTCAAAATTCAAAGTCTCGCTATACTTGAGTGTATAGGTACCTAAATCCAGGCGTACAACCAAATACTGCGATCGCTTCAGAGGAATGAGCTTTGAAGTAAAAATCTTTATGGTTCTCAGTTCACCCAGCTAGAGAGATTATCGAAGATAATCTCTCTAGCTGGGTGAACTTATTTAATAAGAATTGAAGACTTAAGTTCTTAGTACTATTTAGTAGCGATCGCGTCAGGATTCTTCTCGGGCTTTTTCGATGCAAGACTATTAGCTGTCACCTCTAGAATCTGAGCCATAAACTTGTTCATTTTCAACTCCACAATTGAGCAAGCTCACTCTGCCTGTATAACGACTAACCTGTCAACATTTTTCCATGACATACAAACAAAAGATTGCATTCAGCTCAAAAGAATCTTTAGATTACGGGCCGAAAAATATACAAAGCTGACACTATTTCCCTCACTAATAAGCTTTGTAGACAGTGTGGCAGTTAATGCGTTTTATTAGCTTTTATCAGCTCTTCATATAAAGCCGATGAATTTATTGACAGCATTTATCCAGAAATTGATCGCCCCACAGGTAGCAGGGCAGTTACTTAATTGGAACCAAATTTTTGTTTGGCTTGCTCGTAGACTTCGACCGTGATTTGGTTGATGCCTGCCTCTTGAGCAAACTTCTCGATTTTTTTGCGGGCAGCTGGACGAACAAAGAAGGGAATTTCTTTGAGACGGGCTTCTGCGTCAGTGGTCCACTGAATTGCATCACTCATCGTCTGTATCTCCTATGGGCTCATTGATTTGGGCTTTGCACCATTTTTAGAGCGTAGACTTGCCTGGAACAGATGGCAAGAAAAAATCCAGACTTAAATTATTTTTATACCGTGAACCTACCGAGCTCAGCCGACAGGGTGAAAAAGCCGCTAGCTTTAGGCTTGAAGCGCCATAGTATAAAAAATTACAACTCATTATTCTTGGTTTGCGGTTCTATTTTTAATTGGCTAAGTAATTTTAGGGATGACATAGCTTTATCAAAAATTTAGATTTGTGTCGTTAGTGTGAAGTTGACTCCAAAAAGTGTGAAATCAGTCAGAATAGTGCTGAATTACCAGGGTGCTGAAGCTATATCCGTTATCTTGAAAGCCGTTGCGCTAGAACAACGGCCTTCCTTCCCTCAGTTGTGTGCGCTCTGAAGTAATGATCATCTCTGATCACACGAATTCTGTTACCAATAACGTCTACTCGTTCGCGCCGAACGATTGCAGATAATCCGAGTCCAGTCGTAAGGTTAAGCGCTAATTGATGATGTTCGATTGTTGATGGAATTTTTGGTTTAAGTTTTTCTCATTCAAATTAAGGCGATCGCCCCAACTCAACTTAGCTGTACCAGCTATACCAGTCTTCCTTTCTGCATTTTGTGGAAACACTGTTTCCGCTGGCTTTAGTCTTGGCATTGTTCTCTATCCAGTTAAATAAATATCCCTCTGAGCCCTGCTCAGACAGTCACTTGGGCTGACAACATTCACACTGCTTTGGAATTCAACTTTGCCTAACTCCACGCGACATCGTAGAGGAGGCAATCAGATGGCACGTCAAACGACACTGCAACAGCAATCTGCTCAAAGCCAGCTTGTGGCTCAGCGTTCTCGCACCGCTCGCTTTTGGCGGTCCTTTTATCGAGGAGCCTTTGTACTTTCGGTCCTTGGTTTCACCTTACAACCGGGTGCAATGCAAGTTGCCGATGCAGCCACCAATGCTCAACTGCCGCTATCTACGAAAGGATCTCGGATTGTGGATGCTAGCGGTCAGCCAGTCCTGTTACGAGGAATCAACTGGTTTGGTATCGAAACTGAAACCCATGCACCACATGGTTTGTGGGTGCGAGATTACAAAGAAATGCTGGCTCAAATCAAAAGCCAGGGTTATAACCTAATTCGCCTACCTTACTCGGTGCAATCGTTGCGATCGAGCACTGTGCAAGGGGTTGATTTCAGCATCGGCAGCAATCGCGAGCTGCAAGGCAAAACTCCCTTGCAAATCATGGATTTGGTGATTCAAGAAGCCAACCGTCAAGGACTGCTAGTGCTGCTCGACAGTCATCGACTCAACGATCAGCAAATCCCTGAACTTTGGTATGGCGATGGTTTTACCGAAGCGGACTGGATCGACACTTGGAAAATGTTAGCCACTCGCTACAAGAACCAGTCGAACGTGATTGGTGCTGACTTGAAAAACGAACCGCATGGTCGGGCCAGCTGGGGCACAAATGACCCTGCAACTGATTGGCGGTTGGCGGCAGAACGAGCGGGTAAAGCGATTCAGGCGATCGCACCCCATTGGTTAATTGTGGTAGAGGGCGTCGAGAAAAACGTGGCAGGGCAACAACTTGCCAACCATTGGTGGGGCGCTAACTTAGAAGGCGTGAAGAATAACCCGGTGCGTTTACCTGTAGCCAACAAGCTAGTTTATTCTCCGCACGAGTACGGTCCTGGTGTTTTCAACCAAGCTTGGTTCTCTGATCCAACTTTCCCCAACAACCTGCCAACCCGTTGGGAAACTGGATTCCACTACATTGCCACTCAAGGAATTGCGCCCATCTTGGTTGGGGAGTTTGGCGGGCGACAAGTCGATAGCACCTCCAAAGAGGGGATTTGGCAACGCAAATTTGTTGAGTTTATTAACCAGAAAAATCTCAGTTTTACTTACTGGAGCTGGAACCCCAACAGTGGTGATACGGGTGGCATTCTGCAAGATGACTGGCGCACTGTTAATGCTGCTAAGCAACAACTTTTAGGTTCGTTGCTCTCACTGGCCACTGGTGTGGTTGGTTCTACCACCAATCAGATTGGCAGTACGACTCCCAGTCCTACGCCCAGCCCAACTCCTGCCCCTAGTCCAACTCCCGTACCCAGCCCCAGTCCGAGCCCAACCCCCAGCCCAGCTCCTGCTCCCAGTCCAAGTCCATCTCCTACGCCAACACCAACTCCTACTCCCACACCTACAACTTCCACTGCACTAAAAGCAGAAGCGATTATGCAATCCGATTGGGCTTCTGGCTTTTGTACCAATCTTCGTGTGACCAACTCTGGCACAACGAATAGTGGCTCTAACTGGCAAGTGACTTTTCAAATGAATCAAGCCGCGATCGCTAATAGCTGGAATGGCAATTTGGTGAAGCAAAGCACAGGTTATGTCGCCACGGCTCCAGATTGGGCCAGAGTCATTGCGCCAAACCAAACCCTAGAGATGGGTTTCTGTGCCAACAAACTCGGCACCGACTATAAACCCACTCAAGTGACGGTGAAATAACCAGCGATCGCAATTTGTGCTCCTCAGGTTTCTCTAGACAGTGATTGAGTTGCCACGTGCAACATTGTGAGGGCGAATCCCCATTCGCCCCTACCTGCACCTTCATTTGGATTCATTATGCAGAAATTGTTTGTTCGGTTGGCTACGGCTGTAACTGCTTTACTGGTCAGTGCTCCAGCGATCGCTCAAGTAGACACCCCTCGTCCAGCAACCACGATCAATCTCAGCTCGGATACTCCCGTTTGCTACATGGAAACCGACAGTAACCAACTAATCAACTTAGAAAACTTGTGTGGGCAGCGATCGCCCCAACCTACGGTGGCTGCCTTTAACTGCAATCGCACCGCCAGTGGCAACTACATCAACAGTAACTCCGGAGGTGGCTCAGTCTACGTCCCAGCAGATGTTCGCAAAGGGGAAGCTTACGAACGGCAGAGCCAATGTGGCTAGTTGCAAGCGATCGCTAGAAGCCCTAACCCTTGCGCGTGGCAGAGTCCGATGCCACAATTGCTTTGACTTCTTGCAATAGAGCATCCTGCTCCCGCTTGAGAACTTCTAGCCGATTCACAATTTCCGTCAATCTTTGCTGCTTCGATTCAGCTTCTTGCTTTGGACCCGAAGCCAGGGCTGCCTGAAATGACTTAGTACTAAAACCAAACAACCATTGGCTGAGCTGCCAAGGCGATCGCAGCAAAGCTAATCCTGCCCGTTGAATTAACTGGGCGATCGCACTGAACAATCCTTGTAACAGTACCAACAACACCAGCAGCAACCCAACCGAGATCAAAGGATGCTGAATCAGCCAAGCCCAAAACTGATGTCCCGCCATCCACTGTTGTATTGCCCCACCCAAGGCATTTTGCATCGCGTCAGCCATACCACTACTCAAGCTCCCAGTTTGCTGCACTGTGCCTTCTACTGAGCTTTTGGCTTGTTCAACTGCATAAGTGATAGACATTTGTGCTTGTTGAGCTGTAGCACTCACAGCATCTGCCGCTCTAACTCTAGCCTGCTCAGCATGCGTCAGAACCTGGTTCGTTGTAGCCCGCAAAGTATTGGAAATAGGATTGAGACCATCAACTTTGATCGTCATCACTCTATTTAGATACGACTGAATAAGACGCCTTACCCTGCCAAGCTACCAACCGAGACCATAACCTGGGGACCTATGAACCAAATTCTTAGAAAACCGACACAGATAGATACAGTTTGATCATTGGACTGATATTCAACTTTCAAGCTCAAAGCCCTTCAAAAACTTTTGGAGGGAGCCTGAGGGACGCAACCGTCCCTCAGCGGGGGTTTGAGGGCAAGCGCCCCCAAGCATTTACTGTCATGTAGAGAGCTGGGAAAAGACAACTACAAACTCAGATCAGTCACCGCACCCACACTACTCGAAGCCACCAACTTCGCATACTTCGCTAAAACCCCCTTCGTATATCGAGGCGGACAAGGTTGCCAATTTGCCCGACGCTGCGCCAACTCCTCATCCGACACATTCAACTGCAACAGCCGCGCATCCGCATCAATGGTAATAGTGTCGCCTTCTTGAACCAGCGCGATCGCACCTCCTACAGCCGCCTCAGGTGCAACGTGACCCACAACCATCCCGTAAGTGCCACCAGAGAAGCGACCATCTGTAATTAGACCTACCGAGTCACCCAACCCAGCCCCGATAATGGCTGATGTGGGAGCCAGCATTTCTCGCATCCCAGGACCACCTTTGGGACCCTCGTAGCGGATGACAATCACATCTCCTGCTTGGATTTGCTTCGCCAGAATCGCTTTCAAACATTCTTCTTCCGACTCAAACACCCGTGCAGAGCCAGTGATGCGGCGGTTCTTCACCCCAGTTAGCTTCGCGACAGAACCTTCAGTCGCTAAGTTACCTTTGAGGATACCCAAGTGGCCTTGAGGATACATGGGATTGTTCCAGGGACGTATCACATCTTGGTCAACGCGAGGTTCAGCCGGGATTTCAGCCAGGACTTCAGCCAAAGTTTGCCCAGTCACAGTCAGCGCATCCCCATGTAGCAGGCCATGTTCCAGCAGCATTTTCATCACTTGGGGAATGCCGCCCGCTTGGTGCAAATCAGTTGCGACGTATCGACCAGAGGGTTTGAGGTCACACAAGACGGGCACACGGCCCCGGATAGTTTCAAAGTCGTCAATCGTGAGTTCAACGCCGATGGCATGGGCGATCGCGAGTAAGTGCAGCACCGCGTTAGTAGAACCACCTACAGCCATGATTACCGAGATCGCATTCTCAAAGGCTTTGCGAGTGAGAATTTGCTTGGGCAAAATTTGCTTGCGAATGGCATCGACCAAGACAAAAGCTGACTTTTCAGCACTTTCCGCCTTCTCGGCATCTTCAGCCGCCATTGTGGAGGAGTAGATCAAGCTCATACCCATCGCTTCGATCGCGGAAGACATGGTGTTAGCGGTATACATACCGCCGCAAGAACCTGCACCAGGGCAAGCTTTGCGTTCTACTTCTAGCAGTTCGTCTTGGCTGATCTTGCCAGCACTGTACTCGCCCACCGCTTCAAAGGCGCTAACCACGGTTAGATCTTTGCCGTTGTGATGCCCTGGCTTAATCGTGCCACCGTAAACAAAAACAGCCGGAATATTCATCCGGGCGATCGCAATCATGGCCCCGGGCATGTTTTTGTCACAACCGCCTACGGCCAACACACCATCCATGCTTTGGCCCATACAGGCCGTCTCAATCGAGTCAGCGATCACTTCGCGGGAAACCAGGGAGTACTTCATCCCTTCAGTTCCCATCGAAATACCGTCACTAATAGTAATGGTGCCAAACATCTGAGGCATCGCCCCAGCCATTTTCACCCCTGTTTCTGCCCGCTTTGCCAAATCGTTTAGGCCCATATTGCACGGGGTAATCGTGCTATAACCGTTAGCGACCCCTACAATGGGTTTGGTAAAGTCATCATCGCCAAATCCAACTGCCCGAAGCATGGCACGATTAGGCGATCGCTGGACACCTTGAGTTACGACTTGGCTTCTAACGTTATCAGGCATTCTTCTTTCCTGTAAAAGCTGTGAGGATTCGGTTCATTGCTTTCTCTGATTTTGTCAGAATGCAAGACTATTGGTGATGTTGTTTATCCTCACAGTAATGACTAAATCGCTGGCCTGATTTTTCTCTGACCCTTTTCAGAAAAGATTAATTGCCATCGTCACCAGTGGCGAAACAAGTAGCGAACGAGGCGATCGCTCGGAAAATTAAACTCTTAAGAATTAAAAGGAATGATGCACCTTGTATCCATTAAGGCACTCTAAAGCTAGTGACAGCAAAAGCGGACTAAGATGACCTGGGTGCCTATGGATTTACTCAAGCGGTATGCAGCAGGCGAGCGAGATTTTCGCAGTGCCAATTTAGCAGGTGCAGATTTAGTCAAAGCCGATCTAAGTGAGGCGAATCTGCGAGGAGCTAATTTGAGCGGTGCCAAGCTGCTGGGTGCTTCCTTAATTGGCACAAATCTGAGAGAAGCCAATCTTCGCAATGCGAATTTACAAGCAAACTTGCAAGAAGCAAATCTCACAGGCGCTGACCTCACGGGTGTGGATTTACGAGAAGCTAAGTTGCAGACTGCCAATCTGCGGGGGGCCAATCTCACTAACGCGATTTGTGTGGCGGCTGATTTCAGTGAGGCGAGTTTGAGTGAAGCGAACTTACGCGGCGCTGATCTAAGTCGAGCCAAATTGGCAGAGGCGGCTTTGAATCGGGCCAACTTAACTGATGCGATTCTCAACGGAGCGATGTTAGAAGCGGCCAATCTCACCAATGCCATTTTGCAAGGGGCCGCCTTAGAGCTAGCTAACCTCACCAACGCCATTATGAATGGAGCCATTTTAGAATTGGCTAACCTGCAAGGGGCGCACCTCAGCCGTGCCCGCTTAAGCGGAGCCACCTTGATCAAGGCAAACTTGTCAGGAGCAAATCTGAGAGGCGCGAATTTGAGTTGGACTACCTTACGAGGGGCCAACTTGAGTCGCGCCAATCTTTACCGAGCCAACCTGAGTTGGGCCAACCTCAGCGAAGGTAATTTGCAAGAAGCGATTTTGATCGATGCCAAACTCAATCAGGTGAATTTCCGTAACACTAGCTTAATCGGAGCCATCATGCCTAACGGTAGAACCTATGAGTAGGTTTTGGCCAGCTCGACCTAAGCGATCGCCCCTACTTGAGTGGATCATGGCCCCAGTTCATTAGAGAGTAACGCCAGCGAGTCTGCTCAATATTCCCAGATGGGTGTTGAGCTAAGTGGCGGTGGACATAGCTGATCACTCGCTTCATTTGGGACAAATCACCTTCGTCGTAGTCTGCTTGGGATTTGCTGAGCAGCTCAACGATGTGTTTACCAGATTGATGGCCGATGGATTCATGTCCTAATTCTTTCTGACCTACCGCTTTGGACTCTTCGGTTTGAAGCCAAGTGTTGAGTTCGCGAGCCGTCATATTGACAGTTTGCTTAAACTCTTCAACCACTGATTTAGCATCTGTAGTCATTTTTAGTCCTCCACTTTTTTGAGGGCTTCGGGTTTGTGAGCCGCTTGTTTGCCAGTTTTTTCACTTTCAACTAAATACTCAGGATGCTCTTGAGAAGCTGCAACATGATGCCCTTTAATTTCAGTTGGAGCAGTAAGCTTTTGCTTGACCTCACCTTGGGTTGTCCCCTGAGAGGTCTTCCACTCCACTGAATCGCCCTGCTTAAATTGTTCTGTCATTGCAGTTACCTCGTTTAATCAGTTGCTGAGTCAAGTGATTTTTTAGCTGTAGTTTGGTTTCTTTCGAGAAACTAACTAGCTTTTTAACTATTTGTTAAACTATGTAAATCTAGCCATAAATAACTCTGTCGAAATATGGATCAAGCACTAGTCTGTCAGTTGCGTCTTAGGTGGGACGGCACTTTGGCGATCGCCTAACCAAGCTCCAAAGAACCTTCAGATCCGGTACCTAGCTTGATTAAGAGATCTCAGTAGCAAGGATTATGCCAACTTCATGAATTTAGAGTAGACTCATCTCATTTCAAGCCAAATATTGTTAGTAAAAGTGTGATCTCTGCCTAATCGGAAAGTAGTGTGTAACCACGAACCAAGAAGGTAGGATCAATTAATTTCATCACTATTAAGACGCATAAAAGTTTGTCAGGCTCTACTGATTAGAAGGGCAGCCTAGTGTAAATAGCTGCTATATCAGCAAGCAGCGATCGCTAGCTAAACCGGGATTTGCCTAGAGTTAGGCCCTGACCCTAAGCTGGTTTGAGCAAAAACTCATGGATGAGTGCACCTAGCTGACTTGCTTACTTACAGAATTGCGAGAGGAAATCCTATGGATGCCGCTGAACTGCTGAAACGTTATGCAGCAGGGGAAAGAAATTTTCAAGATGTCAACTTGATGCGAGCATCTTTGAGCGAGGTCAACCTTTGCGGGGTAGATTTGACAGGAGCGAACTTATTCGAAGCCAACTTAAGTGGTGCCAACTTGGGAGGAGCGAATTTGAGTCAAGCCAACTTAACGAATGCGACTCTGATTGGTGCCAACTTGATTCGGGTCAACTTTCGCGAAGCTAGCTTGAAGGGAGCGCAGTCGGGTGAAGCCAACTTTCGAGGTGCCATTCTGCAAAATACCAATTTGAGTGAAGCCAATATGGGCGGCGCTAGCTTAATTGAGGCAGATTTGCATGAAGCGAATCTTAGCCGCACCAAGCTAGTGGAAGCAGCACTCAACGGCTCCAACCTGAGCAATACCAACATGACTCACGTCAACCTCAGTCGTGCCTGCTTAGACCGTGCCAATCTCGCTCATAGTATTTTGACCGGTGCCATTTTAGACGCGGCAAAACTTAGTGAAGTGAATTTGAGCAAAGCAGATTTGACAGGAGCGAATCTTCGAGTGGCCCAGCTGAAGCAGGCAAACCTCAGAAATGCCAACTTGAGTTGGGCCACTCTCCGGGGTGCCAACTTAAGTAACGTTAACTTGTATCGCGCCAACCTCAGCTGGACAAACTTAACTGAAGCGACCTTAACAGATGCCATGTTGATGGATGCCAACCTGAGACGGGCAACGTTAATTGACACAGACCTAAAAAACGCTAATTTGAGTGGAGCCGTGATGCCTGATGGCACGATTCACAACTAGATAAAGCTTTGTGCTAATAGGCGTTAATTCAGTGTAGCTAAGTCAATTTACCTAACTGAACAGTAGTATTTTGGGTGTTTCCTAAAGCGGAAAGGTTATAACAGTGGAGGTCGCTTGCTGGCAGCGTAGAAGAAATCGTGAGCTAGCAAACGGTTAGAAGTGAAACGCTTGAAGCAGGAGTCTTGCCCCCATGAAAGGGATCGCGATCGCAGCACTTTTTTCGTCAGCGTTCCTCTTACCTCCGCCCCAGGTGAAGGCCATTGAGCTGAAAGCTTTACCGCAACTTGCAGTTTCTACCTCCATTGCTCAGGTTGCCTATCCTGCCACTCCTTTGGTGAATGCTCCACGCAACATTACAGTGTTGGGACAAGGACAGGTAACGGCTCCAGCAGATATAGCTCGGCTGGAGATTCAAGTAATCACTCGCAATCCGTTTGGTGCCGATGCAGGAGCGCCAAATCAGTTGGCAGTGGGTAATCGACCGCTACAACCTGCGGTCCTACAACCTGTAGTCACAGCGCTACAAGCCATCGGTGTTCCAGCGGAGGCTGTCACAGTGCAAGTAACTTCTAGCGAAAGCGCTGACGTAATTGTTTTGCTCGAAAAGCCAACTCGTCCCCGGGTCCAAGAAGTGGTTTTAACCGCGAACAATGCAGCCCAGAAGACCAATCGTCTTGCCGTTCAAAGCATTGGGGCGGAGTATGCTGTCAAAAACTGTAAGCCTTTAGAAAATGCTTCCCGGCGAGCCGCTTTAAGCGATGCCCAAGAGCGTCTGCGAGCTTTAGCAACAGCGGTGCGAGTTCGGCTCGGAGCCGTTTTGCAAATTACAGAATTGCCTGTCCTAGGATCGCCGTCTGCTTTTTCTAAATGCGGTTCTAAGGTGGGGGGGCCTGCCAATCCTCTCAGTCCTCCCAGTACAGGTGCGCCTCCCTACGATCCTGCGGCCTCTACAGAGGTAAGAGTTTTAAGCCAGATCAGCATCACTTACACAATTGAGTGATTTCAGGCACTAGCCTTGTTAGACAGCTTTGCTCAAAATTTGCTCAAACTCAGGTGAGCTAGCACTCAAAGATGTTGAAGCTGTATAACACTTTGTGTCAATAGATACATTCGTTTTGAACTTGTTTTTGGTTTGGGCAGTTTAAACCTATTACCCGCCCAGAGCGATCGCGAGGCCATAGTATGAATGCGGATGAATTACTGAAACGTTATGCAGCAGGGGAAAGAGACTTTAGTGGCCTCAATCTGATTGGAGTAAACCTGGAAAGAGCAAATCTGGCAGGTGCTAACTTTACAGGTGCCTCGTTTGCGTCTGCCAACTTGAGTCGGGCTTCCTTGACGGGTGCAAACTTAGATGGGGCATTTTTCTATTCAGCAGATTTGAGTTTCGCCAAACTGGGGTACACCCGATTAACGAATGCAGACTTAACCAAAGCCAATCTCAAGGGGGCGTTTCTGGTTAAAGCAGACTTAACAGGCGCTAAAGTGAGCGGAGCAATCCTGGCAGCAGTTAACTTACGAGCCGCTAACTTACAAGAAGTAAACCTCTGTGGAGCCGATTTGCGAAATATCAATCTTCGCTCCGCTAATCTCAGCAAGGCAAATCTTAGCTGGGCTAACTTGACCGGGGCACGGCTGAGTGGCGCTTCTCTCAATGGTGCGTTACTAAATGGCGTCAAACTCAGTGCTGCCTTTTTGAATGGTGTGGATTTGAATGGGATTGACTTAGATGGCGTGAATTTAAGTGCTGCCAAGCTAGGCGGAGCCAATCTGAATGGAGCCACCCTCACAGCTGCAAACTTGAGTGCAACCCAATTACGAGTTGCGAGTTTGATTCGAGTGAACTTACATGCCGCTAATTTGAGCGAAGCCGATTTACGCCGAGCCAACTTAAGCGAAGCAACTCTGAGTAAAGCAGACCTCAGTGCTGCGGATTTGACTGAAGCAGACTTAACGGGCGCAAACCTGAATGCAGCGAATCTCTGCGAAGCCAACTTAACCGCAGCTAGTTTTTACCGCGCTTACCTCTGGGGGGCTAAGCTGATGCAAGCAAACCTGTGGCAAACTAACCTGGCAGAAGCGAGCCTCCGAGGAGCAGATATCGCTGATACCAACGAAGATGAGGCAATTCTAGTGGGAGCCACCATGCCCGATGGCAGCTTGTACCGCTAATTCTTTGACTAAACTTTTCTGAATGGAGCGATCGCTTCCTGAGCTTCCTATACTTTCCGAGCCTACTGGAGGGGCGATCGCTACTAGAAACTTTAGCGGCCTTGAGCCGTGAGACTAGCTTGGCTACAAATAGTAGACCAGCGGGTGACATTCGCTTCCGCCCCGATCAACCCTTGTAGTCGACTGCGATAAGCTAGCAGTTCAGCTCGTTTTAATGAATTGGCAGGCAACAAAGGGGTTAAATTATCGATCACCGCCACTGCACATTGCCAATCTTGCCCTGCAGTTGCTTGTTGTAACGTTTGGCCCAAGGCATCTGCACGCTTTTGCCGCGCCACGTTAGCAGCCCTAATTAACTCGTTGCGTCGTACAAACCCTCTAACGTTACGTAGAGCTTTCGTGGCATAAGGATCGCCAGGACGGATTCTGAGCGCAGCTTGAAAACTCGATTGGGCGGTTTGGTAGTCTCGCTGTTTATTCGCAGCGTACCCTAGTCGCATGTAACGACGATAACTGGCAGCCTTAGCCCTTTGTTCTTTAGCTCTTTGTTGCTGTTGCGCCTGTTGAGCTGCGGCTGTGGGGGCAGCAATAGCAGGCGTAAGTTCAAAAACTGAACCCGTCAGAGTGAGAGGAATGCAGGCAAGGGCAGCTAGAAATCGTTTCATAAATTGTCTCGCGCTTGGGTGAGCGATCGCATCCAACTATAGCAGGCACAACCGTTCTGGAGCGCAAATTTGGAGCGTAACGGTTGATCACAGGCGACTTAGGTTGCGATCCGCTATGACGTTACCAAACGATGACGTAATTAAACTCAAAAAGTTCCGGAAACTCAATTTTTCTGCTGTAGGATTTTGCCTGAGTTAAGGCATAACTGCCCAAGCGTAGGTGAGCACACTCAGCAAACTCACGCCCATAATCATTTCTCTTTGCTGATGCCACAAATGGCGCATATTTGCGAGCGTGAAGGCGATCGCGGCCCGCCGCTCTTGCCCTAACTCGCTCATCAGCTCGGCCACCCTAGCATCTACTTCGGGCAGTGACACTTCTCCCCGTTGGTAAGCCGCTTGTAGCTCGTTTAACTTGCGCCAATAGTCTTGAGTAGCTGCTAGTAAATTAGGCATGATAAAGGCACTCTCATTAAAATATTTAACTTTTGTAAACATGTTAACGAGGGTGCCTATGGGGTGAGTTCTGTAAATAGGAAGAACCGCGATCGCACGTTAGAGAGAGCTTGTCACTCTTCCTCAAGATGAAACTTCAACCTTCAGCGGCGATTGGAATGTTAAGGATCTGTACTAAGAAAGCCCAGCGATCGCTCACTTCCTCAATTACTTTGGCAGTAGGTTTGCCTGCACCATGCCCTGCTTTAGTCTCGATCCGAATCAAGACGGGAGCGGAACCTTGGTGGGCGGCTTGGAGCGCTGCGGCAAACTTAAAGCTATGGGCAGGAACCACGCGATCGTCATGGTCCGCCGTGGTGATCAGAGTGGCAGGATAAGCAGTCCCTGGCTTCAGGTTGTGCAGCGGTGAGTAGCCGTAAAGCGCCTTAAACTCTTCTGACTCTTCCGGAGAACCATAGTCCGAAGTCCAAGCCCAGCCAATGGTGAACTTGTGGAACCGCAACATATCCATCACGCCAACTGCGGGCAATGCTGCGGCAAATAAATCTGGGCGTTGAGTCATGCAAGCGCCGACCAACAAGCCACCATTACTCCCACCGCCGATCGCTAACTTGCTGGGAGCGGTGTATTGGTTAGCAATCAACCACTCGGCTGCGGCAATAAAGTCATCAAACACATTTTGCTTGTTGAGCTTTGTCCCTGCCTGATGCCACTCCTCCCCATACTCACCGCCGCCGCGCAGATTCGGCATGGCATACACACCGCCGAGTTCCATCCACACCAAGTTGCTAACTGAGAAGCTAGGTGTCAGCGACACATTGAAGCCACCATAGCCATAGAGGTAAGTGGGATTGTTGCCGTCTAGCTGCAAGCCTTTTTTATAAGTAATAAACATGGGCACTTGAGTCCCATCTTTACTGGCGTAAAAAACCTGCTTGGTTTCGTACTCGTCAGGGTTGAAGGCGACAGTTGGCTGCCGAAAAACGCTGCTCTCCCCATTCACCATGTCGTAGCGATAGATGGTCGGCGGAGTGGTGAAGCTCGTGAAGCTATAGAACGTTTCGGTGTCCTCTCGTCGTCCGCCAAAGCCCCCGGCTGAGCCAATTCCGGGGAGTACTACTTCTCGAACAAAGGCACCCTCTAAGTCAAAAATTTTGATTTGGCTGCGAGCGTCTTTGAGGTAGGAGGCCACAAATTGATGATTGAGTAGACCCACACCTTCTAAGGTTTCAACCGCTTGGGGAATCAGTTCCCGCCAATTTTCCCGGTCTGGAGCCTGAATATCAATCGCGATTACGCGACCCCGTGGTGCCTCTAAATCAGTCTGAAACCAAAAGGTTGAACCTTCATTATCAATAAAGCTATAGCTAGCTTCAAACTCAGAAATCAGTTCAACCACAGCGGCATTAGGGTCCGACAAATCCTTATAGAACACTAGATTTTTCGGATCAGTGCCGCGCCAAACCGAGATGATTAAATAACGACCATCCTCGGTGACACCGCCATTAAAGCCCCACTCCGGTTGATCAGAGCGCTGATAGATCAGCAGGTCTTCAGCTTGAGGCGTGCCTAAATGATGGTAATAAAGCTTCTGAAAATAGTTGATGGCTTCCAGCTTAGTCGCTTCGTTCGGTTCGTCGTAGCGGCTGTAGAAAAAACCTTGGTTGTCATGAGTCCAAGCAGCCCCAGAGAATTTAATCCACTCTAGGCGATCGCTCAAGTCTTGCCCCGTTTCAATATCTCGAACTTGCCATGCCTGCCAATCTGACCCAGATGTGGAGAGACCATAAGCCATGAGCCTAGCGTCTTCACTAATCACCAGCCCCGAAAGAGCCACTGTGCCGTCTTCGGATAGCTTGTTGGGGTCTAGCAAAACTCTAGGTTCAGCATCAAGCGAGGTCAGCGTATAGAGGACGCTCTGGTTTTGCAGACCATCATTCTTAAAGTAGAAATAACGCTCCGGGACGCCGTACTTTTGGGCATCACCACCCCGAAAAGGAATGCCATATTTTTCATAGTCCCAGAGCTGGGTTAAGCGTTGCTGCAGGCGATCGCGAACCGCAATTTGATTGAGAAACTGAAAAGTGACTTGGTTTTGGGCTTCTACCCATGCCTGAGTTTCCTCGGAATCCGGGTCTTCTAACCAGCGGTAAGGGTCAGGGACTTCAACGCCGTGATAGACATCAACTTGAGACCCTTGGGGGGTGGGAGGATAAACGAAGGGTTCGTTGGAGTGGGGCATGGTGGCAAGTCAGAGAAGAATAGGGGCAAAAAATATTTTCCGTGAGACTGAAAAGGAGGGAACCCGTCAAAAGCGTGATTCCCTCCTTGAAATGGCGCGATCGCTCCTAAGCCTTAGTAAGTGAGCTAGAACTTATGCATGGCTCCCACTGCCTGCAATCAAAACTTCACCTTTTAGCATGCGTTGAGCGGCATCTAGTAAAGCTTCTTCTAAGTAAGGTTTGGTGAAGTAGCCCTTGGCACCGAGCTGGACAGCCATCTGTCTATGGCGATCAGCACCCCGTGAGGTGAGCATCGCGATCGGGATGTGGTTGAGGGTGGAATCCTTCTGAATGCGAGATAGCAGCTCTAGGCCGTCCATTCTAGGCATTTCAATGTCGCAGAACACCATATCGCAGGGCAAGCCAGAGCGCAGTTTTTCCCAAGCTTCTTGACCATCACGCGCTTGTTCAACTCGGTAACCCACTTTGTTGAACGTCATGGACAACAGCTCACGCACTGTAATCGAGTCATCCACAATCAGAACCGTCGGGTCAGTTTTGGCAACGGCTTCCGCTACAGGAGGTTCAGCGTTTTGATCCCATAGCGTCGTGCTAGCTTCTCGGCGAATCCGACCCATAGACAGGTCGATCAGCTCTAAAACGTCCGCGATCGGCATAATCCGACCATCCCCTAGAACTGTCGCACCAGCAACCCCAATTGGTTTAGGGACAGGGCCTTCAAGTTGCTTAATTACAATTTCTTGCTCGCCCAAGACCTGATCGACCTGCAAAGCAATGAAGTTGCCAGCACTACGAAGCACCACAATGGAGACGATGTCATCTTCTTGGTTACCGCCGTAGACGCTACCACGACCGAGATAACGGTTGTATTTGAGAATGTCAGATAACGGTCGGAAGGGCAGCAGCAAATCGCGCCATAGAATACAGGGTTGTCCATCAGGATTAGCTTGAATCCGCTCCTTGGGCACATCTAGCATGTCTTCTACCCCATCCATCGGAAAGGCAATGCGAGCCCGATTACTGATGCAGCAGAGAGCTTTGGAAATGCTCAGGGTAAGGGGAAGGCGAATAGTAAACGTCGTTCCCTTCGCGACGGCAGAGTCAGTAGTGATGGCACCACGAATCTCACCTAAGCTAGTGCGGACGACGTCCATGCCGACTCCACGGCCTGCGTAGTCAGTGACTTGATCCTTGGTCGTGAAACCGGGATGGAATAGTAAGTCATAAACGTCCAAGCGCGAGAGAGTCCTGGCCTCTGCGGGCGTAACCAGACGTTTCTCGATCGCCTTTGTTTTCACTCGATCTGGATCAACTCCTGCCCCATCATCCGAGACAGAAATCACTGTTTGGTTCCCCTGGTGGAAGGCCCGGATCGTAATGCGACCGATAGGTGGCTTGCCTGCCGCTTGCCGTACATCTGGCGTTTCAATCCCGTGGGCGATCGCGTTATTGACCAAGTGAGTCATGGGGTCATAAAGCTGCTCCAAAATCATCTTGTCGATTAAGGTTTCTCGACCTTCGACATGCAGCTCAGCCTGCTTGCCACACTTGAGGGCAATATCTCGCACTGCTCGCGGCAAGCGATCGGCAATTTGGGCGAAGGGAACCATTCGGGAGCGAGTCAGACCTTCTTGTAGTTGAGTCGTCACCTGCCGGAACATCCGAGTGACCTGATCGGTTTCATCCACGATGAATTCGATGTCAGAAGCAGACTCTCGAACTCGGACAATCAACTCGATCATCTCTTGAGACAAGGTATGGAACCCAGTAAAGCGGTCCATCTCTAGGGCATCGAAGCTGGCTCCTGTGGAGTGGCTGTTCTGGGCATCACCATTGGTACCATGTACCGGGGCATGATGACTTTGGCGGCTGGCTAAGAGTGAGCTTTCCAGCAGCGATCGCTCGTACAGGTCACGCATCCGCTGCCCAACATCGCTGAGTTGCTGCACTTGATAAAGCAAATTATCCAGGAACTGCCGCAACCGTTCTTGGTCTTGCTCCAAGCTATTCCGATTGACCACTAGTTCCCCAACCAAGTTGCTGAGGTTATCTAAGTGCTTAACCGGAACCCGCATCGTTTGCTCAGCAAAACCTGCTCCACCTCGACGCCCTGGCCGACGGTTAGCCTGAGGAGCAGCACCGCGGCTCGTTTTAACGGTTGGAGGACCACCCAAGGTTTTGTCAGCATCCTCTAGAAGCTTCTCTAAATCATCGAATTCACCGTCAAAAGCTCCAGCACCACTGGCAGTAGCACTAAACGCAGACGCTCCTAGCCCATTAACAGAACCAAAAGATTCTTCGTCCAGCAACGCTTCCAATCCTGAAAAGTCCGCGTCGTCTTTGCCTATCTCTGAGATGGAGGGTGGCGCAGCAAAATCATCCTCACTCAGTAAAGCTTCGAGGTCATCAAAGTTATCGAGAGAATCAGCGGGCGCTGTATTGCGCTCAAAGTTACCGTCAAAGCCATCTTCCTCACTAGCGATCGCTAGGAAGTCATCTAAGTCAGAGCCACCAACATCGGCAGTATCGACGCTAGCTTGAGCTTGACCCAAATCTAACCCATCGGAAAAATCATCCGTTGAATCTAGAGCAAATAAATCAAAGTCATTGAGATCTGCTGCTTCGGAATCCTCTAGGCCAAAGCTGATATCCGTCACGTCCGCAGCTTCTGGAACTGCATCTGTTCCTAAATCAAACAGATCGAGATCAACCTCATCAAGGTCAAAGCTTGATTCTGTGGTCAGGTTTGGTGCTGATTCAGTGCTAGTAGTGACATCGTCTTCCAAGCCGAGTTCTGCATCAACCTCTGTAAAGGCATCTCCAAGCTCAGTCGTTTCCGCAACAGGTAAGCCAGAGAGGTCTAGCGCATCAAAGCCGAATTCATCAGTTGATTCAGTGGTGGGGGAGTCAGCAAAAAGATCGACCGCTTCCTCCTGTGCTGTATCGACGCTTTCCGTTTGGAAGAAGTCCCCAAACTCATCGCTGTTATCAGAGGCTAGGTCAGGGCCTACCTCAGAAGTGATAGCTGCATCAGCCTCATCTGCATCAAAGCCTTCAAGCCAACTTTCGGAATCTATGTTCTCAGAAATGCTGGCTTCGCTGAGGCTATCTGATGTTTGTTCGTCAAACAGATCCACTTCACTGAGGCTATCTGACTCTTCTTCGTCAAACAAACTTGCTTCACTGAGGTTATCGGAGGTTTCTTCGCCATCGAATAAGCCTCCTAACGCTAAGTCGTCGCCAAAATCTAGTTCGCTCTCAGCACCTAGAGATGGTTCTACAGGCGCTAGAGACTCGGTTAGATCAAGCTCAGAATCATCCAGTAAGCTATCGAATCCTAACTCGCTTTCGTCCAGGCTAGTTTCAGGAGTGTCTAAGTCAAAGGCGAAATCAGCCTCTGAAGATTCATCAAGCTCAACATTGGATAAAACATCAAGTTGAGTGTGATTGCTTTCAGAATCTAGGTTAAGAGCTAGTTCGTCGTCAAAATTCAACTCATCAGAAGTGTCTGCCACTGACTCAAAACTAAAGTCTTCAGTCGGTTCTGGGGCTTCAGTCGGTAAGCTATCTAAGGAGAAATCATCAAAGCTACCCAAGTCGAGAGCGATCGCCTCTACCCCTGCCTCAGGCTCCGAAGGCTCATCAAACAAGTCTCCTAGATCTGCTGCTGGAGTGAGTTCGTCACCAAAATCCAACTCATCCGAAGTGTCAGCCGCTGGCTCAAAACTAAAGTCTTCAGTTGCTTCGGGCACTGACGCAAAACTAAAGTCTTCAGTTGCTTCTGGGGCTTCAGTCGGCAAGCTATCTAACGAGAAATCATCAAAGCTACCCAAGTCGAGAGCGATCGCCTCTACCTCAGGTTCTGAAGGCTCATCGAACAAGTCTCCTAGATCTGCTGCTGGAGTGAGTTCGTCGCCAAAATCCAACTCATCTGAAGTGTCAGCCGCTGGCTCAAAACTAAAGTCTTCAGGTGCTTCGGGCACTGACTCAAAACTAAAGTCTTCAGTTGGTTCTGGGACTTCAGTCGGTAAGCTATCTAACGAGAAATCATCAAAGCTACCCAAGTCGAGAGCGATCGCCTCTACCTCAGGTTCCGAAGGCTCATCGAACAAGTCTCCTAGATCTGCTGCTGGAGTGAGTTCGTCGCCAAAATCCAACTCATCTGAAGTGTCAACCGCTGACTCAAAACTAAAGTCTTCAAAGGCAGATGTTTCCTCAGTAGGCAAGCTATCTAGTAGCAATTCATTTGAGGGATCATTCAGCCCACCAAAGTCTGAGTTGGCATCTCTCGCCTCTAGAGACTCACTCATGAAGTCTTCTAAATCACCTAAATCAGCATTGGATTCTACTGTTTCCGGTGACAAGTCCTCATCAAAAAGCGAGGGTTCTGCCACTGTGGTTTCAGAAACTTCATTCAAGCTTGCGGCAGGCTCTGGCATCCAAGATTCATCAGCCTCATCAGCTCCCATGAGGTCAAAGTCGAGCTCGTCTGCGCTGGTGTTTAATTCGTCTGCATCAGTGGTGAGATCAGCAAAATTAGCTTCTACCGAAAAGTCAGCTAGTGGATCGTCAGCGGAGCCACCTAAGTCAGCCGTTTCTTCTAGGTTTAGCGCTGCCAAATCGGTTTCGCCTGGTACGGCTTCAGGCCACAGGTCTGTAGCTTCAGAGCTGGCTAACTCAAAATCAAATTCTTCAGGAGTGACACCGAATTCGCTGGATTCGGTGAGGAGATCGGCTAGCTCGGCATCATCTGCAAAAGATTCTGCCAACCCAAGATCATCAACGCTTTCGGTAGCTGCAATTGGTGTAGCGAGTGATAGCTCCTCTAGATCAATCCCAGATGACAAATCGTCTCCCCAGAGGTCGTTAGTTTCATCACTGCTCAGGTCAAAGCCCAGATCGTCACTGCGATCGCTCAGCTCAGAGTCAGCCAATAAGTCTGCAAACTCGGCATCATCAGTAGGTTCTTCTAGGAGTAACGATTCGTCAAGCTCACTGTTGAGATCAGTGTCTGCTACCACCTCCTGGAGGTCTGTCTGATCGAAAGCTTCTGAACTCCACAGGTCTAAGGATTCATCTGCACCAAGAGCTAGGTTTAGCTCGTCGCTTGTATTGCGATCGCTAACCTCAGTCAACGACCAGTCAGATGAGGCGGCACTGTCGGTCAGTTCTTCTAACAGAAGCTCTTCATCAGCATCTGGAGCGAGAGTGAATGCCTCTTCAGAATTCTCAGTTTCTAGATCAAAATCAAGACTTTCTAACTGCTCAGCGATCGCAAAGGGATCTTCTCCGTCAGCTCTCGTTGCTTCAGGAGTCGTTAATAGATCCTCATTTAAATCTAAAGCGTCTAAGTTCCAACTCGCTTCAGGCTCAGAATTGCCACCTGTCAGTCCTTGTTCCTCCCAAGGATCGGCGATCGCAGCCACAGGCTCCTCGGAAGCCAGGTCTAGTACTGGTGTATTCGCATCAACATCAGGTTCATCTCCCTCGTTAGAGGAAGTGGCGAACAAATCATCTAAATCAGCTTCTGCTGACGTTTCCAAGGAAAAATCTAGGCTTTCTGGCTCAGCCGCTAAGTCTGCCTCTGCCAGTGATAGATCGAATGGAGTGTCATCTACCTCGCCCATGGGAGCGTCTAACCAAGAAGTCCCAGGCTCGGCTGAGTCGGTTGTCTCCTCTGACCAGAGGTCATCTGACACATTGTCTTGATCATCGCTGGCTACGAACAGGTCAGCTGCATCTAGAGAGGAAGGTTCCTCGGAGACACCAAATAAATCAGTCAGATCTGCCTCATCTTCAGCTAGAATCCCTGGTTCTAAATCGCTAGGAGATTCCTCACCAAACAGTCCAATAGATTCTGAACCCTCTAAAGCGGCCTCTAGCTCTGCATCAGGCTCAAAGGTTGGCTCAGCGCTGAAGAAATCAGGTTCGCTATCACCCAGCCCCTCAAGAGAGGTTTCTGGGGCGGGCTCATTGAAGAAATCAGTGAAATCATCTGAAATAGTCGCGTTAGTCAGCTCCTCAGAAGAAGTTTCTAGAGAGAGTAGCTCGCTTTCATCAGACTCAGTAAATAAGTCAGGGAACTCTCCCAACTCGTCAGAAGGAACCTCAACGACAATCTCATCAGCAACAACTTCAAATTCGGATAACTCAAAGCTTGACTCAGATAGTTCAAAGGCTAAGTTGTCTGCTGAGGTATCTATAGAGTCTTCTACTGCTTCTACACCGAGACTATTGAAAGCAGCATCGTCTGATTCAAGATCTCCGAAAAAGTCTAGATCAGGTTGCTCTTCAGCTTGGTCTTCAAAGGTGATCGCTGCCGCAGAATCCAGTGAGGCATCAGTGAAATCTTCTAAGCCTTGGAAATCTAAAGATTCATCATTGAGCAAGTCATCACTGCCAAACAAGCTAGCGAGGTCATCTCCTCCCCTGGCCTTAGAACTTGAATTCCCAGAACTCTCTGCATCAAAAAGTAAATCTGAGAAATCATCTGAGTTGACATCGCTTTCTAGAGAACCATCTGCTGACTCAGCAGTCTCTCTGATAATTTCTTCTTCCTGCCAAGTCACGCCTAAATCAAGAACTTCCCCTTCAAACAGATCGGCCAAGCTGTTTAGCTCCGCCATTCCTACCTCAGGGCCATTGCGATCGCCTGTAGCCTGCTCAGCCGTAACCAAGTCTGCGTTGAGGTCGGAGGATAAATCTAAACCGAGGTCTGCGTCGCTAGTGACTGCATCTGGTTCTAGGGCAGGGCTGCTAAACCAATCCTCAAGCCCATCTGACGGACTATCTTCAGTGAGGTCTACAGCAAAAATGTCATCAGCAGTAGGCTCTTCTGCCGTTTCAAATAAATCGAAGGCTTCAGTCAGAGACTCTTCCGGCTCATTAGTGAGTTCAAAGAGATCCCCAGCCAGAAGGTCATCAAATGTAGGTTCTGTTGCAGCTTCGGCGGCGGAAATAGGCACTAGAACGGTCAGAGCGTCCCCAGCTAAAATTGTCGCTGCTTGGTTAGCTAGAACCAACTCCTGTGCTTTTTTGATTTCTTTGATGACAATGGGAGCTAGAGTTCGGTAGGCATTATCAGGGCAGGCGATCGCTTGACGAGACACCTCAAGCAAGTTACACCAATTCGGCAAATCGAATGGTTCACCTAGTTGACCCAAGCTACGGCAAAGGTCTTGCAGTTGTTTTCGATTCTCTGAGCTTTCCGACTGCTTGAACAACTGCAACATCTCGCGTAAGCGGGTTGGCACATCGCTTTGAAAAAGCAATAGCAACGCACTCTCTTCTTGATGCAGAGGAGCCGCTGCAACTGGCGTTGGGATTGTTTCAACCACAACCGGGATAAAGCTAGACCCTTCTTCGACTGGAATTACACCGCCCGCTTGAGTGATCAGTCCTTCCAAGTGATTGGTGAGCTCGGTAAAGATCGGCTCAATGCCTGACATGATACCGTTAGCAATATCTTCAGTCAGACCAAAAGGTCCTTGAAGTTGCTCTAGGAGTTCGTGCAGAGTATCGAACACCCTAAGAAACAAAGATTCTAATTTTTGATCAACTTTGATGGGGCACTCTTTTAAGAGTTTGAAGCAATCCTCTAGACGGTGCGAAACCTGCTGAATGCTATTGATTCCTAGCATGGCTGCTCCGCCTTTGACAGAGTGAGCCGCTCGGAAGACTTCATTCACCATTTCCGAGTCTTCGATGGTGCTTTGCAGATTCAGCAAACCTTGCTCAATGGTGTTGAGGTGGTCTTTGGCCTCCTCAATGAAGTAACCCATGATCCGCTGCTGTTGTTCTGACTGCATAGCAGTGCCCCGTTCCTTTGGAAAACGTTATTTCTTCTAAATGCTTGCTATCGAAGCGTAGCCCGAGGCCAAGGAGCACCCAAAACTATAGCGTTTGGGTTGTGTTTGACAGAATTTGAAGGCAGGGAGCCGCTCTAGGGCTATGCCATCAGCATCAATTAGCTTGTTTCCTGCGCTCAGATGGGCTTCTACCTAAGATTGTTTTAATGTACCCGATCCTTTTAAAATCGACATCAAAACAAATTAACTTCGAGTTATTCCGCGACATCCAAGCGTTAAAAGTTGCCTTTACTGCCGCTCCCCAGCCTCTACACGGAACCGTTCTACGGAAGTTAAGAGGTCGCGCGCAACTCCTACTAAGTTTTGTAGAGAACCCGAAACTCTTTGAGCTTCCTGAGAGGTTTCTTGTGCGGTTAATTCAACCGACTGCATTACCTGAGCGACCGCTCTCGAAGTTTCAGTCTGCTCTACCGTATCGGCAGTAATGGAACGGACAAGGGCATCAATGCGGTTAGACACTTGAATGATGTCTTCGAGCGATCGCTTCGCTTGTTCTGCTAAGCGAGTCCCCTCAATTACCTGTTGAGTTCCTTCTTCCATTGCTGTCATTACGGAGCCTGTCTCGCTCTGAATTTGCAGCACGATCTGCTCAATTTCCTTCGAAGCTTTCGCGGCCCTGTCTGCGAGCTGTCGGACTTCATCAGCCACAATGGCGAAACCACGTCCAGCCTCACCTGCTCTCGCTGCCTCAATACTAGCGTTAAGTGCTAGCAGGTTGGTACGAGAAGCAATTTGGGAAATTAACGCCACAATTTTTGAGATTTCTTGTGACGACTCGGCCAGCCGCTTTACCTTTCGGGTGGTTTCTGCCACTGTTTCGCGGATCTTGAGAATACCGGAAACCGTGCTTTCTACAGCCTCACCTCCTTTGAGCGCTGTCGCAGAGGCTGAGCGAGCCACCTCTTCCGCTTGGCGGGCACTTTCAGCTACCCGTTGAATGGAATCGGTCATGACCTGGACAGAATTGAGGGTGACCGCTAACTCTTCTGCTTGCCGCAAAGCGTCAGACGATAAGCTGCGAGCGAACATTTCACTGTCGGAAGCGCCTTTGTTCACTTGTCGGGCAGCCAACTTCACCTGTTGCACAATCTCGCGCAGGTTTTGAATCGTTAAGTTAAACGAATCTGCCACTGCTCCCAGTACGTCAGCGGTGACTTCTGCCTGAACTGTTAAGTCGCCTCGCGCCGCCCCTTCCACGTCATCTAGGAGGCGAATTACTTGGCGTTGTAGGTCTTCTTTGGCTTGCTCTTGCTCTTCTGCCTTCCGTTGCGCCTCACTTGTAGTCGTGAGGATCACCCGTGCCATTTGGTTAAAGCCAGCGGCTAATTGGCCAAACTCATCTTCTGAATAGACCGAAGCCCGAGCATCTAAATTCCCTTGAGAGACCGCTTGAAATTGAGCTTGCAAGTTATCAGTTGCTCGCTGAATTTGATTGGCGGTTTTGCGCCCCATAAAGTAAGCGACACCACCGCTAGTGACACCAGCCACAACAGCCATGATTAGACCCGTTTGTCGCAAGCTAGCGATGACTTCAGGCCGCTTTTGCTCTACGGCACCCCGCGCTGCCACCCAACTAACAGTTGCCACTGCTAAAGCCGAAATCACTCCCACTGCACCCGCTGTGATCAAGTGCTTGGTTTTAAGCGAGGCGTTGTCTAAGAACGACAACATTCCCTGCTCGGAGGTGACGGTAGGCTCTACGTTGAGGCTATCACTTTGGGTGAAGATGGGGACTTGCTCAGAGTTGCCAGCAATCCCAAATACTTCATCGTCTCGAATAATGGAGCGATCGCCGCTATCGCTGAAATCAACTTCTCCCATATTGGAAAAGCTCAGTCCTGCGCCTGCCTCTGGGGCAGCGCTCTCGTGGCCGCGACGGCTATTTAAGCCGGAAACTGTACCACCCATGCCTCCAAAAGCAGCTGAGCCGACCGAAGGACTAGTGAAACCCGCAGAGCTTTCAGAGATATCAAAGTCAGGTAGGTTGCCTAGATCATCAAATTCATCGAACTCATCTAGAAAGTCGATGCTGCTCTGGCGTCCACCTGCTTCACTAGAGGAGCCTCCGGTCACAGGAGATTCTGGATCTGAGAAGGCGTCGTCAAAGGTGCTAACGTTGTTGTCTTGGGCGTCAAAGCCGTTCCAGTTGGAAGATGAGACGAAAGTTTGCTCATCTTGCTCGTAGTTGCTGGAGTTGTAGCCAGTTGAATCTAAGTCTGTGTAGCCAAAATTATCAGCATTAAAGTCATCTAGTTCCTCATCAGCCATGAAGAGAGTTTCGTCTTCTCTCAAAGGAGGATTGGAGCTGTATGAACTATTGGCAGAAATGTTGCCGCCAGGGAAAGAGTCTAAAGCCGATGGGCGATCGCTAGGGAGGCTTTCCTCCTCAGCCGCATACAACTGAGCATCTGGACTCAGATCATCTTCTGGAAAATCTAGGGGTTGAAAGACATCGTCAAACTGATCGAGCGATGCATCAAACTCACTCTGCCCCAAACTAGAGTCGTGGCCAAAGGGCGAAAACTCCTGGGAAGTCCCAGATTGAGATTGCGGATGAGTTCCTGGATCTTGAGCATCTAGATATTCGTCAAAGGCAAATGGATCGGCAGTATTGTCTAAAGGCTCAGAACTTGCATAAGAACTATTAGCAAATGGATCGGAGAACGGTGTTGCTGTCGCAGGCGTATCAACAGGCTCATCAAAAGCCATTGGCATTTCTGTCAAACCCAAGCCAGAGTCAAAATCGTCGAAGCTTTCTAACTCAGCATTGTTAAAGTCAAAGGCGGGTTCTTCTTGGGCATTCCAGCTTTCTGCGGCTCCATAGTCAGAGCCACCTGAAAAACTATCTAGCTCTTGAACATTAGGAGAGCCATCAGCCAAATTAGCTGCTGAAGCGGCTCCTGCATCCGCATCAGATTCGTTAGTGTAGGCCAATCCACTATTCGCGTAGTCAATAAATTCAGGATCAGAGGTCAAGCCCAGCACCCGTTGATATTGCTCGCGCGCCACATCATACTGCTGGAGTCCGTAGCAGTAAATATGACCCTTTAGAAGATGGACACTGGGGTCATCAGGAAAGTCTTGAGCCAGGCGATCGACAATCGCCGCTGCCTCTTCATAACTGCCCTGATAATATGCCTTCTGGGCTTGTTGATAGTCTTGCGCGTACTCAGTGCTGGATGCCATTTGCCTCCTCCTGCCATTGCACGTATCCCATTTGCTCGAAGCTCACCCTACTTGTATGGATTGGTTTACAGCGGGTGATTGAACCACCTTGCTCAACCCTAAATCTAACTAATTCATGAGCTAACTCATGCTGCCCACCGCGCTGATCGAAGAATTGCAATTTGATCGAGTAGTCGGAGCAATTTGTCGTCTTTATTGTCCGTCATCCATTCGCCCCGCAAAAACGGAGCCATACTATCCGGAACATTCGCTGGCATCTGTACCTCGTCAATGTCTAGCCAATCCATGCCCACAATTCGATCAACTGCTAACCCTAACATGGTGTCTTGATCTTCGACTGCAATGACAGGAATCTCTGGTCTATCTGTATTGAGAGGATTAGCATCGCCTAGAAATTGGCCTAAATCAGCCACCCAAATAACGCGCCCACGTACATTCAGCGTACCCAAAAGCAAAGGGGAAACGTTCGGAATGGGAGTGATCCGATCCGGCGAAGGTGAAATAACTTCCCGAATTCCTGTAGCAGGTAGAGCAAACTCGTTGCCTGAAGATACATAGAATCTTAGGTGCAACTCACCTTCAGGACTTTCTAATTCCTGAAATTCTGGAGCTTGGTCTTGGCCTCTACCTGTTAAAAAATCTGGGTTCCCAACCATTCACGCCTACCTATCCTCGTAGCAGCTGTTTGACTGTTCCAACTAACTCTGTGGGTTGAAAGGGCTTCGCAATATAAGCATCTGCACCTTGTTTCATGCCCCAGTAGCGATCGAACTCCTCACCTTTGGAAGAGCACATCACTACAGGCACATTTTGGGTTTTGGGATCTGCTTTCAAACGACGACAAACCTCATACCCGTTCATGCGAGGCATCACAATATCCAAGACCACTAAGTCAGGGCAATGTGCTTGGATGCGCTCTAACGCCTCTACCCCATCGCTAGCTACAGTAACAGTTAGGCCACTTCCTTTGAGAAGGTCTGTGATCATCTCCCGTTGCGTGACACTATCTTCCACAACTAGAACTGTACTCATAACCACCCTACCTGCTAACTGCAATGGTTAACGGGAAAGATCGACCGCGTACACTCTTAAACTTAATCTTTAGATTTGTGTTAGTCACCTTAATCCTTGATTTTTAGAATAATCACTAATTAATCACTAAAATACCCTCAATGCTTAACTAAAAGGCGCTGAGGAAGCAGAAGCTGGATCGCCAAGGTCAATTTCTAACTCATCTTCTAGCGCATCAGCAAGCAGCCTGTCTGGTTTGGGGCGATCGGGGTCGCCTGAGCCAGCATACTTTTCTACTAGCATGAGTAACTCGTTTTCACCGAATGGTTTGGTCAGGTAGTCAGTCGCCCCGACCATACGAGCCTTGACCCGATCAATAAATCCGTCTTTCCCAGTCAACATCACAATAGGAGTTTGCCGGAAAGCCGTTGATTTGCGTAGCATGGCACAAATTTCGTAACCATCCAACTCCGGCATAGCAATATCACAAAGAATTAGATCTGGCTTGAGTTGAAATACTAAGCTCAGTGCTTTAAGAGGATTCCCAATGGATGTAACTTCATAACCATGTTGACTTAACATGTACTCCACAGTTTTACGAATGCTTGCCCCATCGTCGATACAAACCACTCTGGGAGTTCGAGCCATCTGTAGGGAAAACGGCTGCTTGCTAGCAATTGTTTCTTTGGAGATGGGATATAGCAGTTGTACTAGCCCCTGCTGCACGTAGGGGTAAATAGCTCTGGCAACAGTGAGAATATCTCGGTTGAGATAACGGGCCATCTGTCGGACTGAAGTTTTGCCATCTGCCCAGCGGTGCAGGCTGTTGAAGGCGTTTTCCGGCAAAGCCTCTTGTAGCTGCTTGGCATCAGCAATGATCGGACATTGATCAGGTGATTGAATGTGAGGGTGAAACTGTTTCCACTCTTGGACTTGCTTCATGATCTTGGCCACCAGCGGATTAATCTCCAGAGTGGTGAGTTGAGGAGACAAAGCGGAGCCAATTTCGAAAATAAATGAACCTTGATGGAGACTCAGCAAGTCGAAAAGTGTTTCATGCACCATGCTCTGAATGATGCTACGTCCCTGAGCAGGTGTTAAAACATGATTTTCTAGCAGTGCCCATAAGTAGCCATACTCAGGGGCGTTGATCGCAGCAACCGAGGGGACGGTGACGTTATCGAGTGCGGCTTCTACTTTGTAGCGACGGAGATAGTCACGCAGGCGAAGTAAACTGTCATCCCCTTCTGCGGCATAGACAATTTGGCCATTGAGAAAAAAGACAAACCAAGACTGGGTAGATAGCGATCGCCCGAGACGATCACTGCTGAGCAGGCTTGGCAGAGAACCATAGGCTTCAACACAAAGCTCACCCGTTCTTTGACCTAGCTCAATCAGTTGTAGAATGCTGCGGATGTCTATCTCGTTTAACTTGCCTTGCATGATGCAGCTATGATGCTCTCCAAAGAACAGCTTCGACGCTTGTCAAGTGGAACCCTGACTCAAATCACTTCAAACTTATGGCTTACCGCAGGTGTTCCTACACAAAATAATAACGATCAGTAAGAAATTAAACTTGTGTTAAAACTTTTACCAACCTCCTACGAGTTTTCTTTTATGGCAGCCCGTTACTGATAGAACTAAACATTGAGCGATTTTCCTCGTTCGTAACATTAAAGATTTGCTTGTCAACAAACCAAAAGAATTTTTTGGTGGTACTTGGAAATGCCATAGAAGTTACTGCTTCGACATCACTACTAAAAATGATGCTAAATTGTGGGGATGGGATGAGTCCACTGAAGTATATATTTCAGTTTAGTTTAAGACTTCAGCAGGTCTACTGGCATCTTCAATTCTTGGCCTGAAGCCAGAATCGGAACTGTGGATTCTAAATTTGTTGCTTTTACGATAAAAATTTGATTATTCAGATCCAATAGCTTTTTCTCACCGTAACGTGGGTTGTAGGGGTTAGTATGATGGCGCTAGGCTTTTACTTCGAGTGAATAGCTCTACTGCTTCATCTTTAATGGAGCTTTATATAGCGCTACTCACTGTAAGAGTCCTTAGTAAAGTCAATGTACATTGACTTCAGGTGGCAGCAAGTTGAGAGGCAAAACAGTCTAAGGATACGATGACGCTAAGACCGCTGCGTTTTCGGGTTGCAGAAGTGTTTGAGGATATGCCCCTCCCCAGAGACTGCTTGCAGCGAGCAACAGGTAAAAACCAATAAACTAGAGACGGTAGGAGCAGTAGACTCATCATGAACCTCTCATATTTATGTAGGTGGATTCAGTAGCGTTCCCAGCAGGAAGCCCAGTGTTAAAGAATATTGCTCAACCAATGTTCTCTTCTTAAACTGGGTTTAGCAGGGCGAATGAAACTGCTGGCAGAAGGCTTATCTGACACAAGGAACTGGGCATCGACACGGAAGAGGACGATTGGCGTGCTGTATCTAGCAGAAGTACAAAAAAAGACCGGATTCATTGGTAGTGGTAAGGCAGAGCTAAAGTTGCTGGCTTGTCAGCGCTCTGAGCAGAGTTGGGCTGCTGTCCCTGGGGAAGAAGTTATTCCTTCAGATGAGGCGAATAGCTTTAACGCAGGAGCCTTGGTACTAGCTGACTTGACTGCAAATAAGCAGGTGCAGCGGCTACAGGAAGCCTCCCGCCAGCTAGTGACTATTCTGCAAAATTTCTCTCGGCTGCAAGAAAAGTTTAAGACCCAGGAAGAAGAAATTGAGCAGTGGAAGCAGTCTCTGACTTATCAAAGCCAAGAGCTTAATCGCCGTGAAATGGAAATGGAAGCGCGGCGGGAGCAGCTTCAGCAAATAGAAGAAGATTTTGAGCAGCTAGAGCAGCAGCGCCAAGAAATTGAGCGATCGCGAGAAGAAGCCAACCGACTCCGGGAAGAATTAGAGCGCCGCAACCAGGAACTGGAGGGAGCTTGGGCTCACCTACATGGTGAAATGCGACGCTTAGAGGAACGCCAATCCGAGATTCAGCAATCGGCGGTTCTAGATGATGAACAAGCCGGTAAAATTCAGGATCTATTGAACCGCTTATCTGGCTCCGTAGCTCCCACCGAATCGGCTCGTGAGCAACTGAATTTAGCCGTTGAAATCATCAATGGCCAGCAAAACATTCTGACCGAACATTGGCAGCGACTAGAACAACAACGGGCCAGCGCTCAACAGCTACAACAAGAGGTTGATCGTCAAGCCCAAGATCTACAAAATCGCTGGAATGAGTGGCAACAAGCCCAGACTTCTTTGGAGCAGGCCAAAGCTGAGTTGAAAGCACAGCAAAATGCTCTAAACCTCAAGCAAGACTATGCCCAGACGCTAGGTCTGCAACTGCAAAACCAGGAAGAGCTCCATCAGCAACTGTATCGGCTATCGGAAACTTCTGACAAAGTTAAGATTAGCCCTAAAGTTGACGTTGAAGCGCTAGAAACGATGCCGCTGGGCGAGCTTCAAGGAGTCCTTCAAGATCTCCAGCGTGACTGGGAAAAAATCCTCCGTTTCGTTAATGACCAGGAAGAAGAGTTAGGTTTTCAACAGCAAACGATTGAAGAGGTGCAAGCGCAGATTCAGCAGGCCAGCGAGTATGACCGTCTCCGGCTAGAGACCGAGCTAGCGGATGAGCAAGACCGCTATCAAATGCTGAACGAAACCTTGGTGGGACAACGACGCAACCTCAAGGAACGGGAAGAAATTCTAGCGCAACACCAAGCTGTTTTACTGCGACGAGAAGGCAAATCAGAAGCGGTGAAACAAGAGAGTGAAATTGACCTAGCACCTGCCTTAATTCAGATCGAAAACATTAAGCAGCAGCAAGCGGAAGAACTGCAAAAGCTAGAAAACCAGATTGAACAAATGCGGGGGGCGATTCAACAAGCCCAAAGCATGGTCGATCATCAATCCAATGAGCAGACCCAGAAACAGAACGAGCTGAAGCAGCTAGAGCAAAACCTGCAAACTCAGCGAGCTAATTTGGCGGAGCTGTCGGGTAAGGTCAGTCTCTATCAAGAGATGATGCAACCCGTGCAAGACCATGTAGATGGAGTACGGCAAAAGCTGGAAGCGATCGCGGGTGTCTTGAACCAAGTGCAAGAAGCCAGTGATTACCAACTGCAAGCGATCGCCGAAATGCGACAAGTGCTAGTCGGCTTGATGAATACGCCAGAGTTAGCAGCCCCTTAGCTTGTACCGTTTAGATAAGTGTAGGTGGATGGATTAGCACAGACCTAAAGCTGTTTTAGCCAAATCCATTCACCTTCTACTACCGCGATCGCCCCTCCCGGAAACGGATCAGTTTGCGATCGGTTGGGGGCTGTAATCAGGTTGGTCACCTTTTCAATTTGTTCAAAATTAAGCGCCTTGGTCAGGGCTGCTTGGAGAAACTGCCGAACTACTCGTCTTTGCAGCGCGAGAGGAGCAGACCCTAGCACCAATCGATTCAAACCTCTTTGAGAGGGGTGTTGGGCTTGCTGGCGTAGCACGATCGCAGCTTGCTCCAAATATTCCACATCTGCCTGGAGCAACTCGGTCGCTTGTGCCAAAGCTTTTTCTACTTGCGGATTAAAGTGCTGCTGTAAGTAAGGCAGTAATTCTTGCCGAATCCGATTGCGGGCATACTTCAAATCCTGATTGGTCGAGTCTTCCCAAACGGGTAAGTTAAACACTTGGCAGAATTGAGCAGTTTCTGGCCTCGTCAAATTTAGTAGAGGCCGCACCAGCATAATTTCTGGGCTTAAGGCTCGTTGCCAAGTCAAAGCTTGCAACCCATCGGCTCCGCTGCCCCGCATCAAGTTGTAGAGCAACGTTTCAGCGCGATCGCTAGCAGTGTGACCTGTCACTAAGCACTGGTAGGCATGAGCCTGAGCAATTTCGGTGAGTGCTTGATAGCGCCAGGCTCTTGCAGCTGCTTCGCTGGGTAAAGCTTGAGTGGCAGTACGTTGATAAAACTCAACTTGCCAACTTTGCGCTAACTGTTGCACATGAGCAGCATTCGCCTCTGAGTCGGCTCGCCAGCGGTGGTCACAGTGCGCGATCGCGACCTGCCAATTCCACTTGGGCTGCAAGTCTAAAAGTAATTTTGCTAGGCAGAGCGAATCTTGCCCGCCAGAGACGGCAATTAATAACCGCCGTTGTCGGGGTAGTAACTGCCGCGATCGCAGAGTTTGATGAACTTTGGCATGTAGAGGTGTCCAAGTAGAAGGAGCACTCATAGACCCTAGTACGGCTAAATCATGTCAAAAAATAAGCAGCCAGCTCTTCAATTGAGAACTGACTGCAACTGCAAAATAACTTGCGGTTTAGAAGAACCAGCCGTAGCTGTGGAGTCCTTTACCCAGCAGGTTAACTCCTAGATAGCAGATCCAGACGACCACAAAGCCACTGGCTGCCAAAATCGCGGGACGACGACCTTGCCACCCTTTAGTGATCCGCGCATGGAGATAAGCTGCGAAAACTAGCCAGGTAATTAAGGCCCAGGTTTCTTTCGGATCCCAGCTCCAGTAAGAACCCCAAGCTTCGTTGGCCCACACCGCACCCGCAATGATACCAATGGTGAGGAGAGGGAAGCCAAGACCAATAATCCGATAGCTGATGTTGTCTAAGGTTGAGGCCAAGCTCAGACGCTGAGGCGAAAGGAGTTCGCTAGTAGCTGTTTCAGCGCCAACCGCATTCAGGACTGCAGTGCCGCCACTACCGTTGCTGTCAGCAGCATAAGCTAACGCGGGTTCAGTGCTCACTTCTGAGTTGACTTCTTCTCCCGCCCGACGTAAGCGATAGGCTCCTTCGCGGAAGCCACCTGTGCCGACCGAACTGCCGTGTAACTCGATTTTTTGGCCTCTTGTGGCAATCAAAAAGGCGATCGCTAGCAGTGCTCCCACCATCAAAGTGGCGTAGCTGAGCATCATGACACTGACATGCATCATCAGCCAGTTAGACTTGAGGGCGGGTACTAAGGGTGCCGAAGCCTGCATTTCGTCTGGTAGGGTCAAGGCGGCAAAAGCAGTAATCCCCATCGTCACCGGAGCGGTGATAGTCCCCACCCAGCGGCTACGGCTCATGTTCTCCGCGATCAGGTGGATGGTAGTCAAACCCCAAACTAGGAAAAACAAAGATTCATAGAGATTACTGATGGGAAAATAACCTGCTTCTAGCCACCGAGCCGCTAGAAGGGCTGCTGTGCAGAGGTTAGCGATCGCCATCCCAGTGGTGCCTAATGCTGGCAAGAGCGGAATCTTGGGAAACGCTGCCCCGATCCAGTAGATCAGCATGGTGACAAATAAAACGGCAAACGAGACATTGTCTAACTTGCCTTGAAGTTCAACCAAATCCATCGACGCTCTCCCAACAGTTTTGCAGACTGGATGCTAATAAGGCTGATCCTATCCTATCGACTCCTGGGTCTTGTCGGTAGCCTACCTATCAAGTGGCTCCTAAGGAGATGGCGTGGGAGAAGCTTCTGGAGCAGGGGTCGGTGATGCTGTGGGGCTAGAAGTTGCATCAGGGCTGGCATCAGGACTTGGTAGTGACCCTGGCTTATTACCTTGACGCAAACGCACAAACACATCGTAGCGAGTCGTGCGTTCGTCGCTGATGGCTCCTGTCACTCCGATCGCCTGAATTGCTTTTGCCCAAACCTGACTGCTGGGGGCCAGCCGAATCAAAGCTAGGTTGCTGCTCAGGGTGCGATCGACATCAATAAAGAAGTGCCCATTATTTGGTTTTAGCTCTGCGGGTACAGTGGACTGGAATAATTCACTGGTGGCTAAAGGAGTTGCAGGCTTAGGAATAATGCTGGTAGCAACAGGCGCACCCACCGTCAAAAAGGCAACATTACTATCTAACCAGCCATGACTGGCGATCGCGCCTCCTAAAGCAGGCGACCACGTAATTGTGGATTGATTGCCAACTTTGACTTCATTGACCTTGAAGTTGTACCGCTTGGCCATCACCTCATCCAGTTGCTTGAATGCTTTGTCGGCAGCTCGGCGATCGCTCGCTTGCACCATAAACATCAAGCCAGCGGGTAAATCTGTCGGCGCTTTCTGTGGATTGGAAATTAAAGCCAGGGAAAACTCTCCATCCATCCACTTCAGCAAATCTTTGTCCAGGTCCAAACCCGTCTGGGTTTGCAGCCCCTCTCGTAAAACCTGGGGATTGGTCAGGTTAGGCGAAGTGGCGGTGTTGGTTCCCTGAATGTACTGTTCCCAAAGCTGCTTGAGATTGCCACCCGAAGCCATGACCAAAGTTTCCGCAGGCAAGCGGTTAGTCATATTCTTGGCCGCATTCGCAACCGTGTACTTTTTCTTGCTATCTGGCTTCAACCAAGCCACGCTCTGAACCTGAATGCCCTGTGGCTGCAAACTAAAGGCAGCGGTCAAGCCTTGGATTTGCTGGCTGAGGCTTTCTGGCGCAACCGGAACGGCTGAACTGGTGGAGGCTACCGCTGCTGCTGCTGGCACATTGACATATAGGTTGGCAAAGCCTTGATTCGTACCAATCTTGTTAAGGGCGGCGGTATATCCAGGAGCGTTGAGGAGAGAAACACCACCTTTATAAGTGTCGATCGCTTGATCGGTGATCTTGGGATCGGTCGTAACCACCAAGAAGCGTCCATCTAGAACAGTAGCGGAGTAATTCTGGGTCGGTGCTCCCTGGGTTTCTCGGATCTGAAAGCCTTTGTAGTCCCGCTGCGTCCACTGAGTCCCCCCTCCAGTTTTGGGCTGAGAGAGTGCTTGCTGCGCTTGACCCGGATTGGTGATGGGTAGAACCAATACTACCGATTGTTGGCCTCCCGGAGTGGGAGCAGGCAGGGTAGGGGAGGGGCTGGCGGGTGTGGCTGTTTGAGAAGGTAGGAAGGCGAAAGTTGCTTGTCTGCCAACCCAGGGTTGAATATCTTTTTGGTAGTTATAGCCGTTGGCTGTCAGCAGGCGATCGCGCCACTGAGCCAAGTTTTGGTCTACTAAGGCTTGGGTTTCTGGGGTGCCAAATTGTCTGAGGGTTTGCCACTGCCCTGGATCAGTCGAGACCGAAACTGCCATGAGCGCGGTTTGCGGAATGATGTTGGCTCCCACGGGTAGCTCGCCTGACCCAGTGTTTCTCTGAGTAATAAACCAGTAGGTCGCTGCTCCCCCTGCAATCAGTAAGCCTGCGGCTCCTAGCGTTAGTGGTAGAGCAACCTTATTTTTCTTGTCGATCATGACCCCAAGCTCTCTTAGCCAGACAGAATACGCAACGCCGTTGACACTCTAGCAAAGTATTATCGGCCTGTGGCCTGCTAAATCCGGATATCTATCCAGGAGAAATCGATCAGTCATTGCTTCGTCTCACATAGGTCTCTACCGAAAATAATTATTTTCCCCATTGGAGGGCATGTCAAAGATTTTTCAATTCTGCTGAATTTAAACCAATTGCTATTGGAGAAATGGGACTTCTCACGTTTTGTCCTTCTTGACTCAAGATATGCGCATAAATCGGTTCGACAACATATATTGCTGAGAGATTCCACCCATCTATTACATTTGAAGTGTTATAGGAAACCTTTCGTCCAATCACTACCTACGAGCATGTTATACAAAAAGTTGCAGTCCAATAATGGCTAGCTTACTTTGTGTTCCAATTGAGATATGAATGTAAATTTCTCCAGATCATTGGAGATTGTGTAGACGCTAAATAGATTATGGTTACCACCGATATTTCTAAATCTACTCAATTAAATATGGAATTGGACGCAAGACGGATCTTAGAAATCCTACAGGATAAGGGAGTGGAGAATCTTTATCACGCTAATACCGTACAAACTGCTTGTACCTTTTTACAGTCTGGACGGTTGATGGCTCGCGGTGTTGTAAAAGAAATGGGACTCCACCAAACCTCCCAAAATTCCGACAAAATTGACAAGAAATATAACATCTGGTTCGATCTATTTTTAGATAGTGTAGACATTCATGATCGGATTAAACGTAGAAATGAATATGGTCCTGCTTTATTCGTTTTTGATTTAGAAGCATTAGAGCAAGATTGGCTACCATCGCTATGGGTTACAAAATCTAATCCTATCCAATGGAAAGATAACGAGCGACTTACCGATAGATATTTTTCCAGTGAGGACGAGTTTAAACAAGAGCATCGATATGGTGAATTTAAGCAAATGCTGGTCCTACGCCATTGCGGCGGAATATTGCCATTAGACCCTTACTTGAAAAAAGTATATTTAGATAATCCCCAAAAAAAATTAGGTACAGTTGATCTATATAGCCAAGCTGTAGGCGCGTTAAAGGTTTCTGCCAGAATATCTGGAATGAAGAACTTAATTATTCAACCTTACCCCTGTAAACCTAAATGCAGTTGTGTTAGCGAGTATGAAAAATTATCTAAATCTAAATTGAAAAAATTTTTTGCACCTAATTTTGTTTAAAGACTAATGAAGTAAATTCTTTCAGAATCCATTATTTAGTAATTTTAGAATGCGGGATATGATAACTCTTTAAACTAATCCATCAAGCAATCGCTAGCGTGATATCTCACGTTGCAAGATTAAGAGGTGATTTATAAAGTAAATCTTAAGAAGCTCGAACATCATAATCTGTTTGACTTTGAGCTTGTGATCGTTTGAGAAAAGCAACTGTTCAAAAGTCCTTGATTTATAACGGTTCCAGGAGACTTTACAAATCAGCTCTAAGATGTAGGGTACACGAAAGCCATATGACACTTGCCCTTAACCTGTCACCTGAGTTAGAGCAATATCTTTTACAGGAAACCACTCAGCAAGGGCTTTCGGTGGAAGCATTGGCATTGCAACTTTTGGCAAGTTCTTTCTTACTGAAGCAAAAGCAAACTGAAGCCGTTAACCTACTTCAGTCTTGGATGGACCACGAGAATGATCAGGAACAGCAGGCGACAGGCCAATATTTAATCCACACCTTAGAGGATGATCGGTTGTCTGAACGCAAGTTATTTCCGCCTAAGCTGAAAGGTGTCACTTGGTAAGCCGAGTCATCGCTTTAAAAGTTAGAAAGTAGTTCAAGAAGTCACTAGAGCTGGAGTTGCGATCGCGTTATACAAAGTATCTCGTTGCTGATGTGGTCGGCCTAGAGAACTAATCGCGGCTTGTAACGTATCAACTTCCATACAAGTGCCGCCTTGGGCTCCCGCCATTGAGGTGATGTGCTCCTCCATCAAAGTGCCGCCGATATCGTTGCAGCCCCAAGTCAGAGCTTCTGTTGCCCCTGCTAATCCGAGCTTGACCCAACTGGGTTGGTGGTTAGGAATCCAGCGACCTAAGTAAATGCGAGCCACCGCCATCAGCAGCAAGGCGTCAGCCAGAACGGGTTGATCGCGCCCAACTCGACGGCGTAGCGGTTTGGGCGCTTCCTGACCGACAAAGGGCAACAGAATAAACTCAGTAATGCCGCGATCGCCTCGGTCTTGAGCAGATTGCTGGAGCGATCGCAGCAAATCCAGATGCTTGATCTGTTGCTCTGGGGTTTCGATGTGCCCAGAGAGCATGGTGCTAGTCGTCGGCATTCCCACACGGTGAGCCGTGGCGACGATTTCCAACCAGGTTGCACTGTCAGTCTTCTCTGGGCAGAGAATGCGACGCACTTCATCGTCTAGCACTTCTGCGGCGGTTCCTGGCATAGAGCCAACGCCCGCTGCTTGTAGGGCAGCAATCACTTCGGAATAGCTTAAATTATCTTCCCGCGCGATGAACTGCACCTCCTGAGGTGAGAAAGCATGGAGATGCAGGTGGGGAAATTGGCGAGTAATCGTTTCTACAACTTGGCAATAGTAGGCTAGGGAACTGCCATTAAGTTTGGCTTCCAGATTCAGCCCGCCTTGCATACAAATTTCGGTGGCACCCCGTTGCACTGCATCTGTAGCTTTTTCGAGAACCTTGGCATTATCCAGCCAATAAGCACCCTCATCTCCTGCATCCCGGCGAAAGGCACAAAAGCTACAGTGCTGCTCGCAGATATTCGTGAAGTTGATATTGCGGTTGATGACGTAAGTAACAGTGTTGCCTGCTTGCTGCTGGCGCAATTGGTCTGCCGCTTCTCGAATGGCAACGATCGCGGCTGGCTCTGTTTGTTGCAGCAGCGTCACCCCTGCCTTTGGAGAAATGTCGTCGCCCGCTAAGGCGCGGTGCAAAATCGCGTCAACTCTGTTGTTAGTCACAAGAAATTCTTAAAGAAGGATTCAATCTTTGATCCATTGTGGCAGGGAACACTGGAATCAAGCCGAAGAATTGTGTTTCCTCTATCAAGCCCAGCGCTCATTCCGTCTTAGCTTTCGCCCCGTTTCACATTAGAGCTTAAAATTCCACGCTACTAGGAGAACTTGGTTCCCATGTCTGCTTTCAAAAAAGTATTATTGCCTGTTGCTGCGATCGCGGTTGTTGTTGGGGGTGCTGCTTACTGGTTCATGAAAGGCGGCCCCATTGATTCATCCAGTCCCGCTGCGAGTGCGGAAGTGGTGCCTGATGAAGCGCTGATGGCTACTTTCATTGCGAGTGATGCCAAAGGTTGGGACCAACTGCAACAGTTTGGCACCCCAGAGGCTCAGAAGTTTGTGGGTCAAGGAGTGCAAAGCTTCCAGGCTTCATTGCTCAAAGGCAGCCAACTCAACTATGACAAAGACCTGAAGCCTTGGGTGGGCAATGTCATGGTGGCCGTGCTACCGAGTGCGTCTGAAGGCACCCAACAGTCGGACACCCTACTCGTAGTGGGCATTAAGGACAAAGTTCGAGCTTTAGCCTTTGCCAATCAAGCCAAGTCCCAGCCCGGAGTCCAAACTCGAGAGAGTGATTACAAAGGCATCAAAATCTCAGCCACCACGCAAAAGGATCAGCCCAACAGCACGATTTACAGTGCCGTGCTCAGCGATCGCCTGGTGCTTGCCCACAAAAAAGCCACGGTAGAACAAGCAGTCGATACGTTCAAGGGTGCGCCTTCCTTTGCCGATAAATCCGGGGCGGCTCGACTGATGGCAACGGGCGTAGATGTAGAAAATCCGATCGCGCAGATTTATTTACCCAACTACGGCACTTCGGTCAAACAACTGATCGCCAACAGCCCGCAAGCGTCCCAAATTCCGCCGCAAAGCATGCAGCAGTTAGACCAGGTGGAATCCTTGGTCGTGGGTGTGGGCGTAGATGATTCTGGGCTGCGGGTGAAAGCCAAGGCGAAAGCGAAACCTCAAGCCACCGCCATGCAGTACAAACCCGTTCCAGGCAAAGTAGTCGCTGCCTTTCCGACAGACACGATCGCCTTAGTGACTGGGCAAGGCCTGAAAGCTGCCTGGACAACAATGGTAGAGCAGGCTCAAAACGTGCCCCAGAGCCAGATAGTGGTTGACACTGTGAGGCAACAGCTACAGGCTGTCAACCTGGATGCTGATCAAGAAGTGTTTGGCTGGATGGATGGAGAATTTGGCCTAGGGGCGATCGCCCTCAATCAAGGCGTGCTGTCTTCGGTTGGCTTTGGCGGCGTGTTGGTGCTAGAAACCAGCGATCGTACGACTGCCGAGGCTACCTTGACCAAACTAGATGCGATCGCCCAAAAGAACTTTATGCAGGTGGCGCAACGCAATGTGGATGGCAAAACTATTACTGAATGGAAATTGCCACAACAGGAAAGCGTTTTGGGGCACGGTTGGCTGAACCAAAATTCTCTCTTTATCGCAGTGGGTAGCCCCCTCATTGATGGCATGACCGCACCAGCCAAGCAGCCTCTAGATCAAAGCGCTGCCTTCAAAACGGTGACAAGTTCTTTGGCTAAGCCGAATGCAGGCTACTTTTATCTCGACATGGACAAAATCATGGCCGTGATGAATACCAGCCTGTTAAAAACTCAAACCAGCAGCATTACACCTGAGACAACTGCCATGCTGAACTCTATTCGTGGCCTTGGCATCACCGTGACCCAACCAGACAAAACCACCGCTCAGGTCGAGATGCTCTTAGCCCTCAAACCCAAAGCGGTGAGCCTAAAGTAGCTACTTGCTTTTCGCGCTGCTACGAATCTGGTTGAGTTGATCTTGAAGTTGCGATCGCAAAGCTTGGGCTTGTTGGTAAGCGTGCGATCGCTTGGGCTGATCTGGTGCTGTAACTCCTGCTTCCTGCCAAGGTTGGTAGAGCGGTTGCACCGTATACTTGAGCCGCGATCGCATGGCCCACACGCCCATTGAGGGAAAGAGCACAAACGCTACCATCAGCAACGAAATGGGAAACAGCGGCAGCTTGATCCAACGAGCTAAGGTTTTGAAGTTCCAGGCCCAAGGGTGCAACAATTCATTGCCGATGCAAGTTACTGGCAAAATTGGCACATGGTGGCGATCGCTGACTTGAATAAAACTAGGGTCAAACGTAGTCAACTGATAGCGCTGCCGCCACCCCTTAATCAAGCCGCGCCAGCCTTCTGGGGCATAAAGTACTACCGTTTCTGTCTCTGCATTAGCTACGGCTACTTCAAAAGTTTGACGCTCCGCCCTTACCCCACCTAAGACTTGAGGCCAACTCGGAGGGAGCCACCAATTCAACCAAGGATGATCAAAGAAAATGGTGTGAGCTAGCGGCTGGATCACCCAATTTCGTTCCTGCTTAAGTAACCAACCTAAACTGATAAAATCCCAGGGGAAAGCCATACCTGCGTGATTCATCACCACGACCAGTGGGCCTGTGACAGGCAAATGCTCTAGCTGGTGCAACTCTGCCCGGAAATAGTGTTGCACAATTGGACCCAGGATTTCATCTTGAAATGCTTGTTGATAAGCAGGGTTAACATTGCCTCCTTCAGATCGGGGTGCCCGACAACCGAGTCGCAACCAGCGGATAAGAGAGGCTAGGTAAAAGCCTCCCGGAATCAGAAACAGCATGTAATCCAACCAATTCCAGCCTTCAGGATCGTCATGGTAATGCTGCCAGTGGCGATTAAACAAAATCAGCCAGCCCGGTGGATACCACAGGCAAAACCAGTCAAACCAAATAAAACGATAAGCAGAAGGCGACTTAAGCGCAGGTGAACAATGCTGCTCCGTAGAATTGGGGCACGAATCGTAGGGAGAGTCGCTGGCATCGTTGTAGGCCGTATGATCCCAGTTCATGTTGTGTACAGAGAGCAATTTGGGAATCTGCCTACTTGGTTCGCTTCAACGATCGCATTGCGGCACTCCATCAAACTGGCTCCAGTGCGTCGGGAAAGTTCCTGTAGGTTAATGCCTGGATGACTTGCTTGGGGTGCTTCTAAATACAGTTCATAGGCCACCTCTAGCACTTTAGAATTCAGTTGTAGTGGCCGAATAGTGGTTTCTAATAAGCTAAACATAGTGACATACCAGATAGCCGTATTGTCTGATATGCCACTCTCTGCTTAGCTTTAGCGTCTACCAGAAGGCCAATCTATAGCACTTGGTAGGGCAGAAACTTAATGTCGATTGTTACCGTTGCTGCTGCCGTTATTGTTGCCAATATTGGAGGCGAGCACCTTTTCAGCCAGCTTTTCTGGAACTTCTTGTAGGTGATGTGCTTCCCAGTGGAAGTAACCCACGCCCATCGTGAGCGATCGCAACTCCACAATCAGGTCGTACATTTCCGCCTGGGGCAAGTGAGCAGCAACCTCATCCCAGCCATGCCAACCCTCTTTGGCGGCATAACCCAGGATCTGGCCCCGTCGCCCGCTCACCAGCTTCAGCACTTTGGAGGTGAAGTCAGTGGGTATAGAAATCGCGATCGCCAGAATCGGCTCTAGCAACGTGGGTTCACACTGAGTCATACCTTCCTGCATGGCAATCCGCGCTGCTTGCTTAAAGGCTTGCTCCGAGCTATCAACGTTGTGATAGGAACCATTGGTAAGAGTCACCGCGACGTCCACCACCGGGAAACCCAGCGGTCCATGTACCAAGAACTCCCGCACGCCTGTTTCCACACCCGGAATGTATTGCCGTGGCACCACACCACCCACGATCGTTTCCTTAAAGTTGAAACCTTCTCCCCGTGGCAGCGGTTTGATGTCTAGGTGAACATCTCCAAATTGCCCATGCCCTCCGGTTTGGTGCTTGTAGCGCCCATGAGAAGAGGTGGGTTTGCGAATCGTTTCCTTGTAGGGTACTTGGGGCAGATGCGTGCTCATGGGCAAGTTGTACTTCCGCCGCAGGCGATCGAGCGCCACCTGCAAGTGGATGTCGCCTTGTCCCCAAAGAATAACTTCGTGCGTGTCGCCGTGTTGCTCCCAAGCCAGAGAGGGGTCTTCTTCTAGCAACTTGGTTAGGGCACCACTGAGCTTCACTTCGTCGTTGCGCTTCTCAGGAGTAATGGCAAGCGCAAACACAGGAGCCATGTGTTCGGCTTTCGGCAGTTCGGCGGTGGGTTGAGAGTCAGCCGTAGTTAGTGTGTCTCCGGTTCTCACACCTTCCAAGCGGCTAATGGCAATAATTTCGCCTGCCTGAGCCGTGGTCAAGCTGTGGGTTTGTTGCCCCATCAGGCGATACAAACCGCCTACTCGCACGCCGTTTAGCGTCATGCCATCGCTAATTGTGCCTTGCCAAACCCGCACCAAAGAGAGCTTACCGCCTTGAGGGGTGTAGTAGGTTTTGAGTACTTGAGCCAATGGAGTCTTGGCGCTGAGCACCGTGCCTCGATGCTCTGCCGTTGTTTCGGCATCGGGGGCTTCTCGCAGTAGCGCTTCTAACAGTGGCCTGACACCATAATCTTGCTCAGCTACGCCCACGAAGACAGGCACAATCAAATCGGCACCCAGATCCATTTTCAGATCTTGCAAAATTTCTTCTTCGGAGGGGTTAATTTCTTCCAGCAGTTCTTCTAGAAGATGATCATCAAAGTCTGCCAACACTTCCAGCATTTCCGCTCGGGCAGCCTGCTCTTCGCTCCGAAGTGCTTCTGGGAGTGGCACGGGGTCAGCAGGTGCACCCGGATGGTAGTGATAAGCTTGCTCGCTCACCAGATCGATAAAGCCCACAATCTCTTCGCCTTGGGCGATCGGGTATTGGTGCGGCACCAGAGGCCGACTAGAAACCGACTTCAGCGCCTGGAGCACGTCCATGTAGTGAGAGGTGGCGCGATCCATTTTGTTGATAAAGACGAGATGGGGAATTTCCCAGTCATCCAAAAACTTAAATAAGGGAGCGAGGGTGAGGACGCGATCGCTCACTGCTTCACAAACCACGATCGCCGCATCGACACCAATCAAAGCGTTGTAGGTTTCTTGAGCAAATTCAACTGAGCCGGGACAATCTACAAACGTAAAACGAACGCCGCCATATTCGGTACTGGCGGCGTTTATTTCCACACTCATTTGGCGATCGCGGGCTTCAGCGGCACTGTCCCCCACGGTGTTACGGTCTTGCACCCGGCCTTTACGATTAATTGCTCCTGTAACCGATAAAAGACTTTCGAGAAGCGTGGTTTTTCCACTCAGATAAGGACCAACAATGGCTACATTTCGCGAACCCACCTCTACTTTGTTGTTCATAGGTCGCTCTCCTTATTTAATTATGTGAAAAAGTAAAGCGGTAATTGAGATAACTGCTCAGCTTTCAACACAGAAATCTTAATTGCTTAAAGCTTAGATTAACGCGCTTGGGATTAGAGAGAGAGGTTTGTTAGCAAAATTTCATGTAACAGCTATCTTGACGAGTCTTTACAGTTCTCAAGCTATTAATTCACAACTCTATGACTTGGTTTAATCTGTAGATTGCTAGCAATTCGGCAGGAATAGAATCGGGTGAATTTTAATAGCTTGTCTATAAAAAACTCGAATTTCGCTAAAAAGATGAGTTAGCTGCCGTATCTTCTCATCTGGCGATCGTGGCTGAATGGGATAGAGAAAATTCATGGTAGACAGCTATTTTGACTGTGCAGATGGTTGGAGCAAGGCAGAGTTAAGCCTTTGATTTGACTATGTGCAATAACAGCTATAAATTTGAAGATTGCTTTAACTTTCTTCAAATTGTTGCATAGCCCTGCTGAAACTTCATGCCCCTTCCCCTACTTCAAGCTAGAACCCTAATTGCAACTACCAAACTTAACTGGGAACTTCTAAATAGTAAAAAATTTTGGTTGATTTTAAGCTTGGCGGCAACAGTTTATTTCGGTTTGATTTCATTAGCCGATTCGCTGAGCCTGCCCTATCTGATTCAAGATGATGCTCGTTTGCATGTAGTTTGGTTAGAACGATTTTCTAATCCAAATTTATTTCCTAATGATTTAATTGCTAATTATCTCGAATCTATTGCGCCTATAGGCTATAAAAGTTTCTATTGGGCGATGAACCAACTAGGAGTCGAGCCTTTAGTTATAGCTAAGTTTCTACCTTTATTCTTGGGGCTAATTGCTAGTGTCTATGGCTTTGGTACAGCTCTGCAATTATTTCCAGTTCCTATCAGTGCTTTTCTATCCACGCTCATTCTTAATCAGTCTTGGTGGCTTAATGACGACTTGATTTCCGCCACTTCTCGCGCCTTCTTATATCCAATTTTCTTGGCATTCTTGTATTACTTGCTAAAACGATCGCTCGTTCCCTGCCTGATTGCGATCGCGCTACAAGCCCTGTTTTATCCCCAAATGGCCTTACTCCAAATCGCCATTCTTACGGTACGACTGTGGCGTTGGCACAAAGGTCAATTGCGTTTGGTAGGCGATCGCCAAGCTTGGATCTTGGGGAGCTTGAGCTTAATCATCGCCCTTTTCGCCTTGTGGCCTTTTGCCCAGCAAGCTGCTGAATTTGGCCCCATTGTCACAGCGGCTCAGGCTAAACTCATGCCGGAGTACGGTGTAGATGGTCGTGCCCAGTTCTTCATCCCAAATTTGCTCGCCTTTTGGTTTGTGGGGGATAGCGGCATCCGGTTGCCGTTGCATCCACCTGTCATTTGGGCTGGAGCGTTCCTGCCATTCTTACTGCGCTATCCGTCGGCGTTAGTGCGCCAAGTTTCTAGCCAAATTAAGCTACTAGTTCAAGTGCTCATCGCCTCAGTAGGACTGTTTGGCTTGGCACACGTGGTTTTCTTGAAGTTGCACTTTCCCGGTCGCTATATGGAGTACAGCCTCCGGATAGTCATGGCTTTAGCTGCAGGGATTACCTTAGTGCTACTTGCAGAAATAGGTCTACGCTGGCTGGTTCAGATGCGACGAAGCCGAACCGCTTTGAACCTGTGGCAGCGGGGTTGTTTAGGGTTGGTGGCAATCCTGGCGATCGCTTCCCTTGTAGTTCCAGCCGTACCCAGTATTTTTTTGAGCACTCACTTGCAAGTTAAAGGTCGGGTGCCTGAGGTGTATGAGTTTTTGGCCCAACAGCCCAAAGATACGTTGATTGCCTCTTTGGCAGAAGAAGCTAGTAATCTGCCTGCTTTCGCCAAACGTTCTATTTTGGTGGCCCGAGAATTTGCTTTTCCTTACCACTTGGGTTACTACAAGCAAATTCGCCAACGAGCGATCGATTTGATGCAAGCCCATTACAGCCCTGAGCTTCAGGACGTGCAGCGCTTCATTGCGAAGTATGGAGTTGATTTTTTCTTAATTGAGCAGGATGCTTTTACACCAGCCTACTTAACGCCAGGGCCAAGATGGCAACGCTGGCTGCATCAATACCAACCTGTTGCATCAGAGGCGATCGCTCGTTTACAACAAGGACAAACGCCTGCCTTAGCTCAATTCATGGATCAATGTTCCGTTCTTCAAACCAAGCAGTTTACAGTGCTAACAGCAGCATGTTTGATGGGAGTTCAGCCTGGATGAAAAACCACAATCAATTTGTCTATAAGTTGGGTTGGCTGGGTGTGGCTGTGCTGATCCAGCTAGGATTACTGCACAGCAATTGGGATGGGCAGATGAGGCCATCATTAGTTGCTCAAGCTCAATCTACCCAAACAGCCGAGGATGTAATGCAGCAAGGGTTGCGAGCGATTCAGCAAGGTCGGGTAGAACCCGCGATCGCCGCCTTTCAGCAGGCAGCCCAGCTAAACCCCACCTTAGCCGCTGCTCACTACAACTTGGGTTTAGCGCTACGGCAAAAAGGTGAGTTGCAACCTGCCGCCAATGCGTTTTACCAAGCAGCTCAAGTAGACCCCAAATTCGCTCTGGCTTATGCCAATTTAGGCGCAGCATTGTTAGAAGGCAACAATTTACAGCAAGCCAAGGAATATTTGCAGCGATCGCTAGAAATCGATCCCAAACTCGGCTTGGCTCATTACAACTTGGGCTTGGTGCTAGAACAGCAAGGTGCTTTAGACCAGGCGATCGCGACATTCAAGCGGGCACAACAGCTCAGCCCCACCGCTCCGGAACCCGCTTATCATCTCGGTGTGGTCTACATGCAGCAGGGCAAAATGTCTGAGGCGATCGCAGCGCTGCGTGAGGCGATTAAAATTAGCCCCAAGTATCCCGAAGCGCATTACAACTTGGGGTCGATTTTGCTGAAGCAGGGGCAGCTATCAAAAGCTTTAGTGGCTTTTCGCCAAGCAGCTGAGGCTAATTCTAACTATGCTAATGCTTACTATGGTGCGGGGTTAGTATTTCTGCGGCAAGGACAGTACAAAGATGCCCAACAGGTCTTGCAGTATGCCAAAGACCTCTACACCGCTCAAAACAATACTGCCTGGGCCGCAAATGCTGAAAAGCAACTGCAACAGGCTCAGGCAGGTAGTGCATCAGCACCTTGAATAGAGATTAAGGCTGAGGCAGAGTTAGTTGAATGAATCTAGATCCAGCGCTTGTGAGCCACCCTGCTCTAGCTGGATCAAAATCTTGCCCAACTGCGACCAAACTAGCCAACTCGTGAAGATTGATAAGGGAAGAGAGAGGGCGTAGGACAATTTGGTGCTAAAACCAAAAATTTCCATCCCAGAACCTAGAAAGAGACAGGCACCTGCGGTAATTCCCAAGAAAGGCACAAACAGCTGCATGCCTTGCAAAGCAGCTAGGGTGCGAGTGGAGCGATTTTTGGCCCAATCTTGCACCGCTTGCTTTAGAGTTGCTTCAAACGCGACCCCAGAAGTAATGCTGATCAGGAGGCCAGCAACCAGTAAGAAGTACGGAGGGTCAGGGAAAGTAAACACAGAAAACTCCTAATATGCAGTTGCTGACGCTCAATTGTATCAATCTATGGATATTCCTCAATTTTTAGTGATTTTGAGGAGTCTGCCAACTAGCAAAGGGAATCGTGGGTAGCAGCGCCGCCGCTCCTTGCATGGAGGCTCCAGCTAATGCTCCCCAAGCCGCACTAAAAAGGCGGGCAGGTTTGAGTTCGTCTTTAACTAAGTTCCAGAGCCGCTGAACTTCCTCAGTATGTAGACGATCGTCCTCAATCAGAGCGAGAATGAGCTGTTGGCGTAGGAAGTTGGCTTCTGGCGACAGCAAATATTGCAGACCGAGTTGAGCTGTCGGTAGTAAATCAAAGTTGGTATCAGAGCGGGCGATCGCGATTAGATCTTCCAGTCGCTGCCACTGAAATCTACCATCCTTGAACAGCACATCAATTAGCCTACGCCGCAACTCAGGTGATTCTCCCTTCAACAACCGCTGAGCCACGTAGGGATAAGCCACATCCACAATTTTGAACTGAGTATTCAAGCTCAGGGCCAGCCCCTCTTGCGTCACCAAGGAACGGATGATCAGGGCAAATTTAGCGGGAACGCGGAACGGATAGTCATACATCAGTTCCGAGAACTTGTCGGTAATGGTTTTGAAGTTGAAGTCACCCACACTTTCGCCCATAATGTCGCCCAATACGCTTTCTAGCGCCGGAACAATCGGCCAAATGTTGGTGTTAGGAGCCAAAAAACCGAGCTTGACAAAGTCTGCGGCTAAATCCACATAGTCTTTGTTGATTAGATGCACCAACGAGTCCACCAAGGTTTCTTTATTGGTTTCGCTCAGTTGATCCATCATGCCGAAGTCGATATAAGCCATGCGACCGTCGGGCATGGCAAACAAGTTGCCAGGGTGCGGGTCGGCATGGAAAAAGCCAAACTCTAGGAGCTGGCGCAAACCAGAGGTGACTCCAATCCGGATTAGGGTATCTGTATCCAGCCCTGCGGCTTTAATACTTTCGGTGTCGGTGAGCTTAAAGCCGTGAATCCATTCCAGCGTCAGGACGTGAGTATTGCTGTAGCTCCAATAGATGCTGGGAACTTTTACTGTGGGGTCGTCGCGGAAGTTATCAGCAAACTTCTCAGCGTTGTATCCCTCATGCAAGTAGTCGATTTCTTCAAACAGCTTGGTGCCGAACTCATCCACAATCAAGGTGAGATCGTGTCCTAGATTGAGCGGTAGCAAGGGGCCGAGCCAACTTGCAGCCCAGCGCATCAAGTACAAATCTAATGTCAGCGTTGGGAGCAAATTGGGCCGTTGCACTTTGACCGCAACTTCTTCCCCGCTATAAAGACGCGCCCGATACACCTGGCCTAAACTGGCAGCCGCGATCGGTTCTGGTGAAATCTGAGCGTAGATCTCGTCAACTGCGTAACCTAGCTCTTCCTGGATAATGCCAAAGGCGATCGCGGTTGGGAAGGGAGGTAACTGGTCTTGTAGCTTCACCAGTTCTTCTAAAAAGTCTTTCCGCACTAAGTCGGGTCTAGTAGAAAGCGCTTGTCCCACTTTGATAAAGGTGGGACCCAAGCGAGTCAGCAAAATCCGGAGTTGAGCAGCCCGCTTAAATTTATTGGCTTCGGTGTGGTGCTGCCAATCATCGAACTTTAAGCCCAGGACAAACCAGGCAAAAGACCAAAGAATATTAAGAGCACGCCAGATAGCTTGGAGAGGGCGATAGCGGTAGTGACGGGCGATCGCCTGAGCATCATACTTGCGAGTGGAGAGCGGTTTTTCGCGGTGAGCCCGCCAGCTAAGGTCGGTGGAACGCGGTTGTGTTTCTGCTGTAGAAACCAGTTGATGCTGACTCACGCCTCTTTACGCCTCTTTTGTGCGGGATTTAACGTCTCAAAAGCCTGACAGTCGCCGCAACATCTACATCTTGAGCTGTCACTCGGCCTGCCCAGTACCTACTGATCTTCGACTGAAATTTACGGGTAACCACCTAAGCTGCGATTAGGTCAGACCCCTGAATCTTCTTATCTTTTTATTAACTATAGTATAGGAAACTACAAACAACTGGGATACGACCGCAGGCAGAGTTAAGTTTTGTGTCGCAGATCACTGCAATTAGCGTGAACCTCTGAGCAGTAAAAGTTCAGCAACCTCGACATTACAAGCAATAAGCAATTCAAACTCCAACGAGTCGAAGCCTAAGGATTGTAAATATTGCTGTATTTTCGTATTAAATCGCTGACAGCAGGGGTTTTATTAAATGGCAAGGCGCTCGGCACCAGCACAAGCAGACTTAAGGCTTTCGCTTGTAGTCTTCCCGATTAACTTTGACTCTCAACAGCAGTAGCCAAGCAATCTTTTAAGCTGTAAATCACTTGGTCTTGATCTTCAGCCGAAAGCTCAGGAAACATGGGCAGAGACAAAACTTCGTGGCACATTTGCTCGGACACAGGCAGTTGCCCTGGCTGATAGCCTAAATCTCGATAAACCGACTGCAAATGCAACGGTAAAGGATAGTAAACAATCGAGCCAACGCCACGGCTTTGCAGCTCATTTCGCACCCAATCCTGCAAGGCTCCAGGTTCACGGCTCAGGTGGCTGGGTGCATCTGGCGAATTCACCAGGCGGATTGTGTATTGATTCCACACCGATCGCCCCCCACTAATTTCTTGAGGCGGAACGATGTGCGGAATACGGCTAAGTAATTGTTGGTAGCGCTCAGCAATCTGCTGCCGTTGTTGGTTCCAGGTATCCAAAAACCGCAGTTTAATTTGCAGCACTACGGCTTGTACCGCGTCCAGGCGACTATTCATCCCGATCGCCTCGTGATAGTAGCGCGCTCGACTACCATGCTCTTTCAACATTCGAATATTGGCTGCGATCGCTGGATCGTTAGTAGTAATTGCGCCTCCATCTCCTGCTGCGCCTAAATTCTTGGTGGGGTAGAAGCTAAAGCAACCAATGTGGCCGATACTGCCAACCTTCTGGCCTGTCCATTCGGCTCCGGTGGCTTGGGCACAGTCTTCAATTACGGCTAAGCTATGCGCTTCTGCGATCGCCATCAGTCGAGTCATATCGACTGGCTGACCAAACAAATGCACTGGAATGATGGCGCGGGTTTTCTCAGTAATCGCCGCTTCAATCAAATTGAGGTCGAGATTGAACGTATTCGCATCAATATCGACAAAAACCGGGGTGGCTCCCACCGCACTGATCACTTCTGCGGTCGCGAAAAAGGTAAAGGGAGGCGCAATTACTTCGTCTCCAGGGCCAATCTCTAAGGCCCGCAGGGCTAAGAAGAGGGCATCAGTCCCAGAGTTGCAGCCAATACATTCCGAGGTGCCTGTGTAGGCGGCAAACTGCTGCTCAAAGTTTGAAACGGCGGGACCACCAATGTAACCACCAGAACCCAAAACCTGGAGAACGGCTGCATTTACTTCTTCGCTGATGGTTTCAAATTGCCGCGTCAGGTTGAGCAGAGGGACTTTATTCACTCGTTTACACCACAAGTCTTGCTAGGTTAATAAAATCAAACTTTGTTAAAAAATGGAATCCGCCATTCCTCGGCTTTACCAGTTTCTAGAATAAAGCTGCCCTCAGATTGTTTCAGCTCTGGCAAAATCAGGAAAACACGTTGGCAGGTCAGAGCTTGTGGATACGTTGATAAAGTTAGACATCCTGGATCTAGCTTGGGCCTTGGGAATGATGGCGATCGCGATCGGCTTATCGGCTTGGCAACGGGTTGGTTTGGAGTGGAATCTGACCGTGGCGACAGGCCGAACGGTGATTCAACTGGTCATGGTCGGGTATCTGCTAGAGCTAGTTTTTGCCGTAGACAATCCTTGGGTGGTGTTAGGCATTATTGCGGGCATGCTGACCATTGCCACCATTGTGGCTCGTAACCGCATCAGCAAGAAGATTCCGCAATTGCTGCCGCTGCTCTGGGGTTCAATCTTTGTCGCCGCAGCCCTGACCTTGAGCTATACCAACCTGCTGGTGATTCGCCCTGACACTTGGTACTCGCCCCAATATTTGGTGCCCCTAGCAGGGATTGTCTTGGGAAACGCCATGAATGGAGCGGCGATCGCAGGAGAACGCCTAGCCAGCACCATCAGTAACAGTCGCCTAGAAATTGAAACTTATTTAAGTCTAGGAGCAACCCCAGAGCAAGCAGTGGCTCAGTACCGTCGAGATGCGATCAAAGCAGGCATGATCCCCACAATTAACTCCATGATGGCAGTGGGATTAGTCACCCTACCAGGCATGATTACGGGGCAGTTGCTCAGCGGTGTCAGTCCTCTAGATGCTGCGAGTTACCAAATGCTGATTATGTTTATGCTGGCGTTTACGACGCTGGTGACAACAATTTTAGTAACCAGAGGTCTCTGCCGTGTATTTTTTAATCAAGCCGCTCAACTAACTTTGTATTGAGTTGCAATATAGCCTTGGCAAGGGGTAGCCCAAAACTTCATAATTTCTCAGCCACACAAAATTTGTCCGCTCTGCTTTACGAGCGGATTTTTCAGTAGCACTGATTTTTTCAAAAATTTTTCAAAACGCTGAGGGGGGCGATCGCTCCCAAACTATTGGGCTAAAGAAGGTACATAGCGTCCTAGCAAAGAGCCGTTTTCGTCGTAGAGTTCGATGGCGATGTTGGCATTTTCGCTGATGGCTTCTAGAGCGGCTTCCAAAGTTTGAATGTGATCGCGAACGTCTACTTGGGTGCCAATGTCACCATTTGCTTCAGCGGTGATCGCGGTTCGTACCAGCTTTCTGACATGGTCAGGATTTAACTGAACTTTGATTAGGGCGAGACTCACCGCGAAGTCGCATACCCTGGGAGAGCCAGCACAAGTACGGCGAAGGTCAGCGCGAGCGCCTTCTAAAATATTTGCCAAACTCAGCTTATTCTCGGCTTCGGTCAACGAGTTGCCATAGGAACTAATTAATGGCTGAGCTTGGTTGTAAAACAGGCTGTCTGTGGGAACCTGCTTGGCTGCAGCTAGGGCATCTCGCCAGTTAGCAACTGCTTGGGACCATTGGTTTTGCTGCTCAAAACTTTGGGCTTGACGGGCTAAGTTCACGGCTTGGCGATAAGCATTGACAGACAACTGCTCCTTCGTTTTGCGATCGCGGGCTGCTAGAATCTTTGGCTGATACTCACCGAGCAATTGCTGAGCTTCTTGATAGGCCATCGTGCCGCGTGGAACTTGCCGCAAGGTGTTGGTAGACATGCGCCAAGTCGCATCTGCTAGCTGCCAACTCGCTAAGGATTGAGCAATTCCCTGGCGAGCCTCCGCCACCTGAGCGGTAGACTTAGCCTTCGCTAAAGTTGCATTAGCTTGTTGCTCCAGTTTGGCTCGCTTATTGGTCATGACGAGGTTGGCGCGGTATTCCTTCAGCTTCTTCTGCGCGACGGGGTAAGCAGTACTGATTTTGGGAACTGCCTCTAATTGTGTGATTGCCCCTCGCCAGAGCTTTTGAATCTCAGTCCAGTCTGCTAAGGGATGCGGCGGGTTCTGGCTCTTTTGCGCGGCGGCGATCGCTTGGTTTTGTGCAGCTACTACTTGAGCGATCGCTTGCTCCTGTGCTTGATAAGTGTTTAGCAAAGTTTGGGCTTCCCCATGATGACCTGACCAAGCAGGAATGGGCGCTAGAGCTTGGGTTGCTGTCTCTAATTTTTGTTGAGCCGTTAAAACTTCTTGCCCAGACTTTGTGGTTCGCAGAATTTTTGCTGACTCTTGGCTGAGTTGCTGCGCCGTGGCGATCGCGGGACAACCGCCAATTACGCAGGGCCGCGTCAGGGCATAAATGACTCCCGCCAAAGCAAACAGCCCTACCCCTGCTCCAGCTACCAGCAAAGGTAACCTAGTGCGTTGGTCTGGCTTGCTGGGCTTGTGGGTGGGAACTATCTCATCCCTAGGCTCAGTCAGAGGTTGAATGGCAGAACCAAAAGGGTTATCCTCTGCATCGTTCAAGTCTGGTGGGTCGGCAATCTCGGTATCCAGCAGCGCATTGGTAGACTCAAAGTTGTGGCTGGTATTAGCTGAGTTGTCCGGTGGTGTAGCAACATCGCCCTCTAGAAGCTCGGCAGGTGCGGTGGGCTCCAGCGTCAGGGAATGGCTAGCGTAAGGTTGTTTCTGTCCAGCGACTCGCAAATACAACCGGACGGTGTAGTTAAACTCGGAATCAGAAAAATCGGGTTGTAGAGACTCTAAGGCTTGCTCTAAAAGCGTGAAAACTGACTGAGGAGTGGGTGGGTTAATACCAGGAGAGTGTTGGCCTAAAATCATGAGTACGCCTTGCTTTAGCGCACACTGAATCTGGATCGGAACTGGCTGGCCCAACTCGGATTGCAAATGTTGCTGTAACTGCCGTGCCAGCACCTGCAAACTATCCTGATGCACTGCGGTTTCCATAGGGCAGTCCCACTCCACCTGATTAGTTTAGAAAGATAAATACAACTTCCAGATTGCCCAATACAGAAGTTGCGATCGCGACCGTATCAATACAATCTACATCCTGCTTGTGGGTGATTTCGGTCGAATTTAATCGTCATTTGTAGAAAATGGGGAAAAGCGGCAAAGCCAATGGAAATCTTAATCGTCGAGGATGAAGCTGAAATTGCCCAGCTCATTCAACTGTATTTAGAGAAGGAAGGCTTTTCGTGCCGCATTTGTCGGGATGGCATCACGGCGCTGCAAGTGTTTCCAGAACAAAAGCCAGATTTAGTCATCCTAGACCTGATGATTCCTGGCTTGGATGGCTTAGAGGTGTGCGCTCGGATTCGGCAACGTCCCGGCGCGAAAGATCCCTATATTTTGATGCTGACGGCCAAGGGTGAAGAAATCGATCGCATCATTGGCTTATCTACTGGGGCGGATGACTACCTGGTGAAGCCCTTTAGTCCACGAGAGTTGGTAGCACGGGTGCGGGCGCTGTTGAGACGAACGCTCCGACAAGGTGGCCAAACCCAAACTTACCGCACCCAGCATTTTCTGATTGATATTGAACAGCGCACCGCTTCCCGCTTTATGGATGGCGTTACAGAAGGCGCTATAGGGGGGGCTATAGGGAGCGATCGCGCAGAAGCATTGGATCTAACTACCCTAGAGTTTGAGCTATTAGCCACGTTTATGAGTTATCCAGGACGAGCCTGGAACCGCACCCAACTCATAGACAAACTCTGGGGTAGTAACTTTTTTGGCGATGAACGGGTGGTGGATACCCATGTAGCGCGACTCCGCAAAAAAATTGAGCCCGACCCCGCAAATCCCACGTTCATAAAAACGGTGATCGGGGTAGGCTATAAGTTTGAGGATCAAGCCCAAGCTTGAAGTTACGCTAGGTCAAACAGCAAGAGTTCTGCGCCTGTATCGGTGCTGAGGTCTAACTGCTCGCCAGCCGCGATCGCGACACCATCTCCTTCCCGGAGAGTTTGATCGCCCCAAGCAACCATACCTTTTGCCACTTGCAGCCAGCCGTAGCGTTCTGGTTGGAGGGTGTAGGAGAGGCGATCGCCAGCAGCCAAGATGGACACATACAGGTCAACATTTTGGTGAATCGTGACGGCTCCATTACGGCCATCTTTAGCACCAATCAAGCGCCATTGACCTTGCTTTTCTTCTAGAGGAAAGTCCCGCTGCTCGTATCGGGGCTTCAACCCTTCCTCATCTGGCAGAATCCAGATTTGTAAAAAGTGAACAGGTTCGGTGCTGGAAGAGTTGAACTCGCTGTGAGTAATGCCTGTGCCTGCACTCATCACCTGAGCTTCTCCGGGCTTAATGATGGCACCGTTGCCTAAGCTATCCTTGTGCTCCAAGGCTCCTTCAATCACATAGGTCAGGATTTCCATATCCCGATGGCTATGCATGGGAAACCCTGCGCCTGGTGCTACGCGATCGTCATTGATTACTCGTAACGCCCGGAATCCCATCCGACCGGGATCGTAGAAGTTGCCGAAGGAAAAGGTGTGGTAGCTGTCGAGCCAGCCGATTTTAGTGCGACCACGGGCATTGCGATCATGAATTAGGTTACTCACTGTCCCTTGGGTCATGGCTTAAACCTCGTAATAAAGGCGATCGCTGAAAACACTCCTGGTGTGTTGCGTCAGGGAGGTGTTTCTCAGCTGAAATCTTGCTTTTATCCAAATGAAATTGGTTATTTCTTGGATGTCTTCTTACTCTAAACTAGCTAGCATCAATATGGGAAGTACATACTTGAAAGTGCAATACTATCCAAAAAGATACTAAGCAAAACAACTGAGTTTGAAGTTAGCCTAGAACTAGCGTAGCGAGCTAAGGCTGAGGCAATAGGTTAAGAGATAGAACTAGTTAAATAGCACTGGCGATCGTGAACGATTAGATTCAGGACATCGAGCATTCGTGGCTAAAATTGGGCTGCAAGGACGACTATTTCTATCCCATGTGATTGTCATGGTAGTGGGGCTGAGTACCCTGATCACAGTGGGCAAGTTTTACTCACCTCGCTTGTTTGTGCTGCATTTAGCCAAGTTAGAAGGAAGCGGATTTAAGTTAGGTTATGTGCGCTACCAACTGATTAAAGGCTTCGAGTATGCCTGGGGACGTGGGGCACTTTGGTCAGTCGTGGTCGGCGGATCGACTGCGGGAGGACTGAGCTATTTAGTGGCGCGGCGCATTGTCAAACCCCTAACTCAAATGGAAGCCATCACTCAGAAATTCGCTTCTGGCAACCTGAGTGAGCGCATGCCTGCCAACGACATTCGTGAGTTGCATCGGTTGGCGGCAAGTTTCAATCGCATGGCAGCGGATCTGCAAGGAGTAGAGCAGCGGCGGCGGGAGCTAGTGGGCGATCTGACTCATGAGCTGCGCACTCCCCTAACTGTAGTGGAAGGGTATCTAGAAGGTTTGGCAGATGGCACGATCGAACCTTCTGTTGATATCTATCAACGCTTGGCGAAGGAAACCAGACGCTTACGACGCTTGGTGAATGACCTGCAAGAACTCTCCCAAGCTGAAGCAGGTTATCTGCCCATTCATACCCAAAAGTTGGAACTGCTGCCTTTGTTGACGTCACTGATTCAAAAGTTTTCTGACCAACTGCTGGAAGAAGGGCCAGAGTTACGTCTAGACTGTCCAGCCGCGCTTCCTCTGGCATTGGCTGATCCAGAACGAGTAGAACAGATTTTGATCAATCTATTAGGAAATGCGCTGCAATATACCGAGCAGGGTTCAATTACAGTGCAGGCTTGGAGTGAAGCAGGAAAAGTGTGGGTTGCAGTGGTAGATACGGGTGTAGGCATTGCTCCTGCCGATCTACCCCATGTCTTTGAGCGCTTCTGGCGGTCTGATCCCTCGCGCGATCGCAGTTCTGGCGGCACCGGAATTGGGTTATCCATTTCCCGCCGCTTGGTAGAGTTGCAAGGGGGCCAAATTGAAGTGGAGAGCCAGGTAGGGCAGGGTAGTACCTTTAGATTTTCCTTACCCTTGGCTTGAATAACCCACTCCTTGAGGTGAGCCATATCCGATGACAAAACTTTGTGATGTTGTGGTCACGAAGATGCCAAACAGAATCGCTAAAGTCAGGCGGTTGGCACAATGGTAATCCCTATGTCTCCCCTCTCATTAGCGATCCTTCTGGTGAGCCTCGCCCTGACTTTAGGTGTGGTTGCAATTAGCTATCTTTTTCCTCCCAGTCGCTTTCCTGACTAATACTGCTACTGCCAGTAACCGCAATCAGAGAGTTAACCCTCTAATCGGGCAGCACAGAGGGCAGCTCCAATTAAGCCAACCTGAGGATTTAAGACAATATGGACTGGGACTCTCTCTAGCAACGGGCTAATTCTGCCCTTTTGGCCGAATGCTCGGATAAACAGACCAGTCTGCATTAATGGCAAAATTTTGCTGGCAATGCCACCCGCCACATAAAGGCCACCGTAGGGTAGGAGTTTCAGTGCTAGGTTGCCTGCTTCAACCCCATAAGCTTCCACAAAGATTTGCATCGCTTGCTCACAGAGCCGATCTGTCTCTTCTAAAGCAGCAGTGGCGATCGCGGCGGCTGGGTCTACGGTTTTTTCGCTCCGCCCCGCTTCATGCTCCCAAGTTCTCACGATCTGCCCCACTGGAGACTCAGCAATCGGTTGAGCGCTGCCTGTGAGTTGGCGATCGCGCAAAAACTGATAAATAGCGGTAATACCTTGCCCAGAAACTACACGCTCTACAGAAATCCGTTGAATGTTGTTGCGATCCAACAAGTACTTCAGCAGTTGGAACTCTAGCTCGGAGCGAGGCGAAAAGTCAGCATGCCCCCCTTCGGAACCAAACACTTCATAGCCGTTGTTGCAAGGAATCAGAAACCCTTCTCCTAAGCCCGTTCCCGCCCCAATCACCCCGATGGGAGCGCTCGGATCTGGTTTGCCTGCTTGCAAGGTGAGTAAGTCTTCGGGATTCAAGCCCACGACTCCATACCCTACCGCCACAAAGTCATTGATTAGCCGTACATGCTTCAGGGCTAGCTCTGCTTCTAGCCGCTTACCATCGAGAGACCAACCCAAATTTGTCAAAATGGAGGTGTTGTTGACCACAGGCCCAGCGATCGCAAAGCAAGCTTCTTGGGGCGCGGGAGCATAGCCTACTTTTTCTGCGGCTTCCTTATAGAACTGCTGCACCATCGGCACCAAGTCAGGGAAGTGCTGACTAGAGTAGCGGGCTTCATAGAGTGTTTTAAGATTAATTTTGGCTTGAGGTGATGTCGTTTGGGCTTCTACTAACCGCAGGATAGTTTTAGTACCGCCAATATCTCCCGCTAATAGTAACGTCATAGCTTTTATGTACTCCCTCTCAACGCTAACTCAGGCAAGAAGCTGCCTAGGATGCAACTCCAATGGTAAGTGTAAGGCGTGGTTCCCATTTACAACTCCATGAATGGTCATAGATTCCATTCGGCCAGCTAATAATTTGATCCCTCATCATTGCTCGATATACAACCGTCCATGAACAGTTCGATCGCTGATCTGCGTAAAGACTACGCCCTACAAGCTCTCACCGAAGCAGAAGCCCATCCTGATCCGTTTCAGCAATTTCAAATTTGGTTTGATCAAGCGATCGCCGCCCAACTCCACGAACCGAATGCGATGACCTTGGCGACCGCAACCAAAACAGGCATGCCCTCGGCCCGCATTGTCTTGCTCAAAGGCTTTGACCCGCGAGGCTTTGTGCTCTATACCAACTACAACAGCCGCAAGGGCCAAGAGCTAGGCGAAAATCCCCAGGCAGTCTTGGTGTTTTGGTGGGCCGAGCTAGAGCGGCAAGTCCGCATCGAAGGTCGTGTAGAAAAAGTCGCAGACTCAGAAGCCGATGCTTATTTCCAGAGTCGTCCCCGTGGTAGCCGTTTAGGTGCTTGGACTTCTAATCAAAGCGAAGTGATCAGCGATCGCGAAGTGTTAGAACAACGGTTGCAAGCATTAACCGAGCAATATCAAGACCAAGAAATTCCCCGCCCTCCTCACTGGGGAGGCTATCGCGTGGTGCCATCGGCGATCGAATTTTGGCAAGGTCGACCCAGTCGTCTCCACGATCGCTTGCATTATCGCCAAGGCGAAGCTGGCCAATGGTTGATTGAGCGCTTAGCACCTTGAGTTGTCACAGCATTGCGGCGGCAGGAGTGCTCCATGCAGCCTTATGAGCTAGACCTCTGGTTCACTCCAGAATGTCAGCAGCATTACATGACGCTGTTGTCTGGACGCATTGGCCTAACTCGGCGTCGAGCCGAATGTTTCGTGCGGTTGTGGGCCTACTTGTCTCTGAAGCAGCAACAAGCTGTGACGCAATTACCTCCTCTCCCTATCTCGCGATTACAGCCATTAGCAGAGTTAGTCGCTTGTAGCCATCGAGAAGCGGCACAACTCTTCTACACAGGTAAAGACCAAGGAAGCGATCGCGCAGCGGGAATGATGCTAGACCGACTCGTTGCCCTAGGGTTGATTGACAAACAATTTGACGGCAACCGCGTCTCTATTCGCATTCGGGCGGTGCCAGAACTGCTCGAGTCGCCTCGGTTGTCTCCCTTCCCCAGCGTGCAACCAGACGCCTTTAATCCCCGCACCGATGCCATTCCAATTGCAAGTTTGCTAACTCACACCTATGGTTGGCTGGTCAAAGATGCCGCGATCGCTCAGCCCAAAATCATCAAAACTCTGCGAGCTTGGGCACAACAATATTCGACTGGAATGCGGGTCTTGCGGCGCTGCGATAACCTTCAGCCCGTCGGCATGTCGATTTTATTTCCGGTTGCCAGTGAGTCAGAAGCTAATTTCTTCAGGCCACCCGCCAAGAGTTTTTACTTAACCTCCAAGGCCAAAAGCGACCCATTCCAGATCGCATCCTTAGGAGATGTGAATTGTACGGCTGTGTTTGAGCGATTTTGGATTGTTGATAGTGAATATCTGCGCCGCGATTATCTTTGCCAGTTTTTAGAAGATGCGCAAGCCACTCTGACGCAGATGAAACAGGATTTCCCTAACCTGTGCGATCTCTACATCGTGGTGGTACATCCGATTCATCTTTCATCCTTGGCCACTACCTTGGGTTTTCAAAAAACAGGGCAAGAGGCTTCCCTCTCGGCTTACTGGATGTATCAATCCATCGATCGCTTCTTGGAGTTGGACATGAAGCAAGTCTTAGCAGATCTGCAACTTGAAGCCGCACGGTAAACTCAATATTTTTCAGATGTTTTGTAGGCAAAACTTCTGAGACTGCCTAGTTGCTGCTAGCAAGCTGTAAGACTTGATTGAGCTTGCCACTACGAAAGCCTTCTAAGTCGAGGGTAACGTAGAGAAAGCCGTAACTTTGGAAAGCCGTCACGAGGGTAGAGAGGTCGTTAGCTGAGACAAACTCTTTGATTTGCTCTGGAGGTAACTCGATCCGGGCTGTGTCGCCTTCAGATCGCACCCGGAGATTTTGGAGGCCTAAATCGCGCAGATAACGCTCTGCTCGTCCGACTCTTTGTAGTTTGGCTACCGTAATTTCTTCACCGTAGGGAAAACGTGAACTGAGGCAAGGTTGGGCGGGTTTGTTCCACCACGGTAAACCCAAAGATTTAGCCAGTTCTCGTACTTCCAGCTTGGAAATGCCCACCTCGGCTAAGGGCGATCGCGCTCCTCTTTCTTTGGCCGCTTGGATGCCCGGACGGTAGTCTTGTAAATCGTCTGCATTCACTCCATCGACCACGTAAGGGTAGCCCCGTTCTAGAGCGAGTGGTTTTAAGGTGTCGTGCAGTTCACTCTTGCAGAAGTAGCACCGGTTGACGGGATTAGAGGCATAGTTGGGGTTATCCATTTCATGGGTGTTAACCACCTCATGGGCGATGCCAATCTCAGCCGCTTGAATCCGAGCATCCTCCAGATCTTCTGGCATCAAGGAGGGAGACTCTGCCGTGACTGCGAGGGCGCGATCGCCCAAGACATCGTAAGCGACTTTAGCAACCAGGGTGCTGTCAATGCCGCCTGAGTAGGCAATCAGAGCCCGCTCCATTTCGGCCAATAAGGTTCTCAATTGCTCAAGTTTTTGTAGCAGCATGGTCTGGCAATCCCCAAGCAATGATAGTCACTTAACTTTCGGCAGCTTTTGGCAACTTTTGGCATCAAGCGCCTCACCTAGGGTAGCGAATTTCAACTGAATTTTTAATCTGGCTCAAGCTTGCTGCGGCAACCTGTGATTGGGTTCAACCCCACCGCTGTATTTCGCTACCATTTGCGCCAATGCACTCAAGTCAATTGGTTTGGTGAGGTAGTCGGTGAAGCCTGCTTCCAAGCAAACTTCGCGATCGCCTGTCATCGCCATTGCAGTTTGAGCAATGATTGGCAGTTGTTGGTATGCCTGGTAAGACCGCAACTCACGGGTTAGGCACAGGCCATCAATCTCAGGTAGATGAATGTCCATCAACATCAGAGCAGGTAATGAAATGGCTAACGCTTGCCACATTTCGGTCGCATTTTTGACCCAGGTGACTTCATAACCCAGCTTGCTCAGGTAAGCAATCAACAGCTTGGCATTGGGGACGTGGTCTTCGATCAGCAGGATATGGTAGGGCCGAGTGTGCGTACTCAGGGCTCTGGGGCGGCTTGAAATTCGCATACCTGTAGCAATCTCTTCCGGAGTTGCTGCTATCACTGATTCTGTGTTGTGGCGTAGAGCAGCTTGAGCCGAGGGACTCGCTGCTTGCATGGCAGTTCGCTTCAAGCGCGATCGCTGAGCCGTAGGAGTAGCTGAGCTAGTCGGGCTGGCAATGTCTGGGGTGGTTCTTGGCTTGCCTGGACTCTGGTTAGACCGAGGGTTAGATCGAGGGCTTGAGTGAGAGGCAGTAATTTCAGTCTCAACTTGATACTTGGCAGCACTCTCCACGACAGCAGAAGTAGAGCTGACTGCGGGGCTGGCTGTTGTAGAGATTGCAGGCAAAGCTTCCGCGCATTCCCGCATAGGCTGAGTGTTGAGCTGCGGCGTTAATGGCAACTTGACAGTAAAACGCGAACCCCGATTGAGTTCTGACTCGACTTCTACCCAACCGCCATGTAGTTCAGCTAGCTTCTGGGTTAAAGCTAAGCCTAAACCTGTGCCTTCGTCTCGGCTCACCACGGCATTGGCAATCTGTGAATAAGGCCGAAACAACTGTTGTTGCTGTTCGTGAGAAATCCCGGTTCCGGTATCCCAAACAGTGAAGTCCAGAAAAATCCCCGCTAACCGGACTTGTAAACCTACAGTGCCTTTGGTGGTGAACTTCAAAGCGTTGGATAGTAGGTTGAATAACATTTGCTTCAACCGCAACGGGTCAGAAACAAACGTTGTCACATTTGGATCGAGGTCAAGGCGCAACTCTAAGCCTTTGTCGCTAGCTTTTTCTTTGACTAATTTCAGAACGCTACGACAAATCTCTTCAACTTTAGTCGTTTCACATTGCAAATCGAGTTGATTCGCTTCGATTTTGGACAAATCCAAAATGTCATTAATTAAGGCTAATAAATGCTGACCACTCGTCAAAATAATGTTGAGATATTCTCGATGGCGGAGGCTACTGGGGTTGAAGCCTTGCTCTCGTAACAAATGAGTAAAACCTAGAATGGAGCTGAGGGGAGTCCGAATTTCGTGACTCGTATTGGCTAAAAACTCACTCTTGAGTTGATTGGAGCGCTCTAGCTCCCGGTTACGAGCTTCTAGGTTTTGGCACTGCGGACAAGTGGCATTCAGTTGTCGAGCTTGCTGAACTGCGATCGCACATTGATGGATCAGCCGTTCAATTAAATGGGTTCTTAAGGGTTCCTGCCAGGCTTGCAAGGTGGCCAGTTTGGTTTCGCCAACCGCATCACAAACAACATCAGAAGCAATTAGCCAACCCAAAGCTTTGCCATCCAAATTCAGAATTGGCCAAGCAATCGGATCGCTTTGGTCATGCAGCGTTTGTAAATCAGTCAGGGGCAACAATTCACCCAAACTAAATTTGAACGGCTTGCTAGTGGCGATCGCGATGGGTGTCACGGAATTGCTGGAGCGCTGCAATTGCTGAGGCGCTACATGACCGATGCGAAAAGCCAGTATTGCTTCTGAAGCGGCTGGAACTGTCGCTAAGGGAGGAGTGGGTGACTGGTAAGGTAGGGCGATCGCAACGATTCCGCTGCCTAGAGCGCTTCTCAGCTCGTTGACAATGATTTGAAAAATTTCTGCTTCTGGCTGTAGCGCAGTCGCGAGTTCCGGTTGATGTTTGTGGTTCAGGAGTTGGTTGGCTAGGCGATCGCTGAGTTGATTGCAAAAGCGCTCGACCCAAAGCTCAGCTTCCAATTGCTGAATTCGAGACGAAGCTGCTCGCTGCGGTGCTCCGTGCGTCTGCAACTCTGGCAGAGATGTCTCTGACGACTCCTCAGCCTGCCAACTTAAATGTTGATGTGTATTTAGCCTGTCCACTAAATTTCGGTCTCTTTTAATTCAATAGCTCGGATATTTGACCAGCCGCAGAAAACAGGGAACACACTACTACTGCTTTGATGGAGCTAGTCATCAGCTCAGTAGTTTTAAGCTGTCATAACTCAGTCGCTATCCTAAAAACGCAGACCTTAGAGCACCTTCGCTTTGCGCAAGTTTACGCAAACACTTCAGGCTAAGATTGACTCCATAAAATCTGTCATTATCTAAAGTTGAGGCTGGCAGTTTTGTCTTACTTACAGTTCTGTCTTAGCTTAAAGCTGACTAACTGATCCTCACTGAAAAAATTAATTTAGTTAAAAATAGATTGCATGCTTTCGCTTAATTCTAACGTTACATGCGTGAACGTACTGAAAACAAAAATTGTTGCTTTGTAAATTTTAGATAAATTTCATAAAGTTCATGCGATCGCTCACCTCACTCTCACGATTGTGAATAGAGATTACAGAAAATTTTTGGCATCTATTGCTCTGAGCCAGTGCTTTGAACCAGTACTTTGAGCCAGCCCCAACAATGATATTCTGGGAACGCAACTGGCCAAATGTCGCCCTAATAGCCGCTAAGCGCTGAGCAATCTGTGTGAGAAGTGACCATGAATATTGTGCCAACTGAGATTCCAGATGTCTTACTGATTGAACCTCGGGTTTTTCGAGACGATCGCGGCTTCTTTTTTGAAAGCTTTAACCAAAAATTATTTGACGATAAGACAGGAATTCCTGTCTCTTTTGTCCAAGACAACCATTCTCGCTCCCAAAAGAATGTGCTTCGGGGGTTGCATTACCAAATTCAGCAGCCACAAGGGAAATTAGTCCGAGTGGTGGTAGGGGCGGTGTTTGATGTGGCCGTTGATATTCGCCGCAGTTCCGCCACTTTTGGGCAATGGGTAGGGCGCTTGCTCAGTGCCGAAAATCAGCAGCAGTTGTGGATACCTGCGGGTTTTGCTCACGGATTTTTTGTGATTTCAGAGGTTGCCGAAGTTCTGTACAAAACGACGGATTACTACGCTCCCGGTGGAGAGCGCTGCATTTTGTGGAATGATCCAGAATTAGCGATCGCCTGGCCATTGGCCGGAGAGACCCCGATTCTGTCAGCAAAAGATCAAGCAGGACAACTTTTCAAAGCGGCAGAGATGTTTCCATGAAAAGGATTTTAGTCACTGGGGCAGATGGCCAAGTGGGGCAAGAGCTAAGAACTTGCCTCACCTCTTTCGGAGAAGTCACCAGCTTAGGGCGAGCCGCACTAGATCTAGCCCAGCCTGAACAAATTCGGCAGGTGATGGATCAGATTCAACCAGAAATTGTGGTGAATGCTGCGGCTTACACAGCGGTAGACAAAGCGGAAGCGGAATTAGAGCAAGCGATCGCGATTAATGCCACAGCAACTCAAGTTTTAGCGGCAGCCGCCCAACGTGGGGGATCTTTTTTGATCCATATCTCAACCGATTATGTATTTGACGGCACGCAAAGCCACCCTTACTTAGAAACAGATGCTACCCATCCCTTGGGGGCTTATGGCAAATCAAAATTAATGGGAGAAACCGCGATCGCGCTCAGCACTTCCAACTACGCCATTCTCAGAACCGCTTGGGTTTATGGCAGCTATGGCAAAGGTAATTTTGTCAAAACTATGTTGCGTCTAGGAGCTGAGCGTGAAGAAATTCGCGTGGTAGCCGATCAAATTGGTAGTCCCACTTGGGCTAAGGATTTAGCTCAGGCGATCGCTCAGTTCATTCCTCACGCAAATCCCAAACACGCAGGCATCTACCACTACACCAATAGCGGCGTAGCCAGTTGGTACGACTTTGCTGTTGCCATTTTTGAAGAAGCCAAACTATTAGGCTTGCCGCTCAAAGTGCAACGAGTGATTCCGATTACAACGGCTGAATATCCTACGCCCGCTCAGCGTCCAGCCTACTCAGTCCTCTCTTGTGCAAAAATAGCGGGAGTCCTGGGAACTTATCCCCCCCACTGGCGACAAGGACTCAGGCACATGCTAGCCGAACTTTATGCTCAAACCCATGAAAGCGCTAATTCTCTCCGGCGGTAAAGGGACACGTCTGCGACCGCTGACCTATACAGGAGCGAAGCAACTAGTGCCCGTCGCCAATAAACCAATTCTTTGGTATGGCATTGAAGGGATTGTAGCGGCTGGCATCACTGATATTGGCATCATTATTAGCCCCGAAACGGGTGCAGAAGTAAAGGCCAAGACGGGAGAGGGCGATCGCTTTGGGGCCAAAATTACTTATATTCTGCAAGAACAACCCGCAGGTTTAGCTCACGCCGTGAAAGTGGCTCAACCTTTCTTGGGAGATTCGCCCTTCATCATGTATTTGGGCGATAACTTGATCCAAGATGGGCTGGAGCAATTCTTAGATAAATTCACTCAGCAAGACCTCGATGCCTTGATTCTGCTGCGCTCGGTAAAGAACCCCAGTGCCTTTGGGGTGGCAGAGGTGGCGGAGGATGGACGGATTGTGCGCTTGATTGAAAAGCCACAGCAACCTCCCTCGGATTTGGCTTTGGTGGGGGTCTATTTCTTCTCCCCCGTGATTCACCACGCGATCGCCAATATCCAACCATCTACACGTGGCGAATTAGAAATTACCGACGCGATTCAATACTTAATCGATCAACAACGCCAAGTCCAGGCGACTCAACTACTAGGTTGGTGGTTGGACACCGGCAAGAAAGATGATTTGCTCGCTGCCAATCAAATCATTCTCGACAGTTATGTAAATCCTCAAATTGTGGGCGAAATTGATGCCCAATCCCAGGTTAGCGGCAGGGTCGCGATTGGCGAAGGCTCACAACTGATTAACTGTACTGTGCGCGGCCCTGTGATCATCGGCCAAAACTGTCACTTAGAAAATTGCTTTATCGGTCCTTACAGCAGCATTGCTGACAAAGTCACCCTGATTGACACTGATATTGACCACAGCGTGATTTTGCAAGGCGCTAGAGTCGTCAATATTCATCAGCGGATCGTGGACAGCGTGATTGGTCGAAATGCCTCCCTGACAGTGCATCCCCGCCGACCCAAAGCCTTGAGATTTATGGTGGGGGATGACTGCCAAATTGAACTGGCCTAGGGATACCAGCATGCCAGGCCCAGAAAAAATTGCCATTGTTCTCGCTACTTACAACCCGAACCCAGCCTATTTTCGCCAGCAAATTCAATCAATTCAAAGCCAAACTTGGCGAAACTGGGTTTGCCATATTGTCGATGATCGTTCGCAACCTGAGTCGCAGCAGCTAATTCGAGACACCGTAGGCAGCGATAATCGCTTTATCTGTCACTTCCATCCCCAAAATCTCAATTCCTATCACAACTTTGAGCGGGGTTTGCAGTCTGTAGCTACCGACTCCACAGTGACCGCGATCGCTTTTGCCGACCAGGACGATATCTGGCAAGACCATAAGCTGAGCCTGTTGCTAGAAACTCTACGAGCTGAGCAAGCGCTGCTAGTGCATTCTGACTTAGAACTGATTGATGGAAGCGATCGCACCTTGCACGCTTCGGCTTGGGAGTTCGAGAGCCGCCACCCGGAAAAACTCACAGCCGAGCTATTGCTTCTACGAAACACTGTGACAGGCTGTTCGGTACTATTTTGTGCGACGTTGTTGTCCTCGGTGCTGCCGTTTCCGCCTCAAGTAGAGGTGAATTGGTATCACGATGTTTGGGTGGCGATCGTAGCAGCACAGTTAGGAAAAGTTGCCCATGTGCGGCAGCCTCTAGTCAGATATAGAATTCATGGTTCTAATACTATTGGAGTAGTTAGAGATGCCGGGAAACTCTACCGAGAATTGATTGTTTGGCTCAGTAAAAAATGTCGGATTACGGGTAAAAGTTACCTGATTCATCGAAATTTGAGTCAGGCTTTCTATCTACGCTTTCAACAATCTAACAATCCTGAATGGCAAGATCCGTTTAGCGATCGCCGATTAGACTTTGGTTTAGGCATTCTTCGCTTAGGTTGGCAAAGTTGGCAAGCAGGCTATGGTTCTGAAGGAATTGCCTTAAGGATTTGGGCCTTAAAGCTATTATTTGACTTGCGAAAATTGCGCCAAAAGTTGACGCCAAAATTATTCAAGATTGGTTAGCGTTGATGATATTTCCTGACTAATGCAATTAGATAAACAAGATATTTTAGTTTCAATTATTTCAGTTAATTACAACGGCCTAGGAGTTATTCTAGACTACCTCGATTCGATTGAAAAATTTATTCATTCGGTTACTTATGAAGTCATTGTGGTAGACAATGCCTCCACCGATGGCAGCCTAGAGCTAGTCGCACAAAAATTTCCTCAAGTGCAGCTCATTCAATCATCTAAAAATTTAGGCTTCGGGGCAGGAAATAATTTAGGTGCTCAAGCGGCCAAGGGAAATTTCTTATTTCTACTGAATACTGATACTGTCCTGCTCAGTGATCCACTACCACACTTATTGGCCTTGATGCAAACTCACTTGGATGTGGGGCTGATTGGGCCAAAACTGCTTAACCCAGATGGTACTTTGCAGCTTTCAGTAGTTCCTGCGATCGGCTTGCGAGGGGAATACCAAGCGCAACAACAGTTAAAAAAGTATCAAAGTGCCAATAATCAAGCAGCAATTAGCCAACAATTCCAGGTAATTCAAGAAGTCGAGATTGTAATTGGGGCAGCAATTTTCATTAGAAAAGAGGTGTTTGATAGCTTGGGTGGATTTGATGAAAACTTCTTTATGTACTTTGAAGAATCAGATTTGTGTCAGCGATCGCGAAACCAAGGCTGGAAAATTCTCTATACTCCTCAAACCGCACTGATTCACTTGAAAGGGCAATCTGTGAATCAGCGAGCTGATGCAATGGCAATTGAGTATCGCAAGAGTCAACTTTATTACTATCAAAAACATTGCTCTTTGGTGGAGCAAATTCTAGTAAGACTCTACCTTTTAATTAAATTTCTGAGTCTTTTTCTGAAAACTTTAAATCCCACTTTTGGTAAGATTCTTCTATTGTTATTCAACTTTAAGCAATATCCTTTAAGCTTTAAACCCAGATCAAGTCTCAATGTCACTCCTCGTTAATTTAGCCTTTTTGCCAGAAAGACCGACAGGTTGGGCAACCTATAGTCTCAATTTACTGAAGGCGCTGCCTCTGCCAGACATTAAAGCGGTTAGTCCAACACCTTTGACAGAAAATATAAAGACGTATCCAGCTCCTATAGGCTTAACAACAGAGTTTGGAGCCAAGGGGCATCTCAAACGATTACTTTGGACTCAATTCTATTTGCCAAAAATTTATCAAAATCTTGGTTCTAAATTATTATTTTCCCCAGTTCCAGAGTCACCTATTTCAAAAAGCTGTAGGGCGATTGTCACAATTCATGACTTGATTCCTCTGCACTTTCCGCAGTGGTTTTCTTCGGCTCAAAAGCTGTATTGTCGCTACTATATTCCTGCTGTTCTAAGACAGGTAGAACAAATTATCTGTAACTCGCAGGCAACTGCTCAAGATGTCGTTGATTTTTTTGGTATCTCAGCTAAAAAAGTAATAGCAATTCCGTTGGCTTATGATGCCAGCAACTTTCACGACTTGCACTTACCCGGAAAAAATTATTTCCTCTATTTAGGCCGTCACAATCCCCACAAGAACCCACAGCGTTTGATAGCAGCTTTTGCGGCTTTGCCGAACTGCTCTGACTATGAACTGTGGCTGGCAGGACCCACCGACCCGCGATACACTCCCGCCCTACAAACCCAAATTGCCGAGTTAAACCTTCAACAGCAAGTGAAGTTTCTCGATTACGTGCCCTATGCTGAATTGCCCAGATTGCTGAATCAGGCGATCGCCTTGGTGTTTCCGAGCCTCTGGGAAGGATTTGGCTTACCTGTATTGGAGGCAATGGCCTGTGGTACTCCGGTGATCACGTCAGATTTGGCTTCTTTGCCAGAAGTGGCGGGTGATGCGGCTGTTTTGGTGAATCCCTATCGGGTGGCCGAATTAACCCAGGCCATGCAAGCGATCGCGACGGATACGAGTTTGCGATCGCAGTTGCGCGAGCGAGGATTAGCGAGAGCCACACAGTTTAGCTGGGCGAAAACTGGACAGGCTACCGCAGAGATTTTGCAGCCATATCTCTAAGCTCTCCGCCAAGTAGACTGGGCAAGCGCCAGCCAGTTTATTTTTGCCAAGCGACCAAAACTACACCGCTGACAATCAAACCCAGTCCGATGACTCGACTGACAGGGATGGTTTCGCGAAATAAAAAGTAGCCTAGCATCACCGCAAAGACGTAACTCAAGGCCACCGAAGGTGCGGCAATACTCAGCTTGACGCGAGTCAAGAGCAAAATATAGGCGATCGCGCCAAAGGCATAACAGGTCAGGCCCGCCAGCAACTCAGGAGTGAACAGAATGCTAAGGATGTGCCCTAACATATTGTCTACATTCACCTTGCCGAGTTTGAGTGCCCCTGCTTTGAGAAAGAACTGCCCCGCTACACTAGCGACAATTGACATTAACAACAAACTAAATTCTTGCAGGGTCACAGAACTGCCTCACAGGGAATTGCCAGTTTAGTTTACAGGTAGCTCAGCCAAGACTAGAGCTAAAATCGGTTCAAAATCGCAACTTGAAACTCAGTAGAATTTTATGTCTGATCTGGCGCAATCCCCTCCAACTAGCGATCAAATTTCTGCCTGGTTGAGAGGGCTACTCGCGATCGCTTGGGCTGATGGCAACTTTGACCGGGAAGAGCAAGAGCTAATCACTAGCCTGACCCAGCAAGAATTGGCTCCCTCGAGCAGCTTAGAAGCCACAACAACAATCACACCGAGGGAACTGGCTGCCAGTTTGGGCCAAAGCAATGAAATTGCCCAACACTTCCTCCGCACGGCTGTGATGGTAGCGATCGCAGATGGTACCTATTCGGCTCAAGAAGACGCTCAGTTAGAGCAGTTTTGCCAAGCGCTGGGGCAAAGTTTAGAAGTGCTGGAAGCCTTGCGCCACACCCTCTATCATCCATCAGACACAACCTCGACCAGCCAAAACCTAGCTTCCGCTCCAGTCGCTCCGCTTAACCTGACAGAAGCGGAAAAAGCCGATTTGCTGCATCCGGTGCGGGAATGGCTCGATGAACTAGACGTTCAAGATCCTCAGGTGGCTCGCTTCCTTTGTAAGCTGATTCCCGCTCAATGTCCCTTCGAGCGCGATATTCAACTATTTGGTCGTAAGGTCGTGCATATTCCTCCCCTGTGCAAGCTAAATCCGCTCTACGAGCAGTTGGTGGGTTTGCGGTTTCGGGCGCTCTCTTACCTTGCCGATAAATGTGGTGAGGATGTAACGCCCTATTGCTAGCAGGCTATTGGGTTGGCAGGGTTTAAATCAGCGATCGCTCCTCTGGGGTCATGTCTGCTTCCTGCACATCTCGGCGGAGTACCCAACCATTGGGACCCACAATGATTCTGGGTAGGTCTTGATGCTTTACCAGTTGCAGCGTGGTCATGTCGTAGGTGGTGTAAGTCGTCGAAGCTGAACCTAGCTTGACATCCACAATGGTTAAGGTCTTCTGTGGGGGGCGATCGCTGTTGAGCAAGCGCCTAGGTCCAGCTCCGATCGCCCCTGCATGCAGCAGTTCTAGCTTGCCGCGATGCCCCGGAAAGTAGGCGTGGTGGTGGCCGCTGATGTAAGTATGGACTCGATATTTTTCTAGCAGCGATCGCAACTTATCCGGCTGGTCGAGAATTTCACCCAGGCGATCGCGCCTCACAGCTACGGCATAGAGGGGCAAGTGACCAATGGCAATGCGTAACTTGGCCTTTTGAGCCGCAGGACTGGCTAAGCTTTTTTCCACCCAAGCCAGTTGATCCGCTCGAATGGTCGCGCTAGAAGCATCCCAAACTAAATAGAAAATGCCATTTTGCTGAAACGTGTAGTAGAAGGGGAATTTACCGCGATCGACAAACTGCAAACCCGGATTGTGCTTTGGGTTATTCCAGTGGGCGGCAGCTAAATTGCGATCGCGTTGAAATAAGAAGGTGCCACCGGAGGACAGAGCTGCAGAAGCGTCGTGGTTGCCAACAGTAAAGCCGTAGGGCAGTTTGGCTTTGCGGAGCGGTGCCCCAATGTGGCGATCGAATGCGGCCCACATCGCTTGCACTTCCCCATCAGACAACGATTGAGATTGGCCTGCCACCATGTCGCCCCCACATAGCACCAAATCCGGTTGCCAAGCAGGAATTAGGGCGATCGCCTTATCTACTTCTGCCTCATAGTCCGTGGAACCGTATTGGCTATTTAAGTCGCTAATCACCGCAATTCGCACATCGCCTCTAGGTGGAGCAAACATCCCTTGAGGTGCGATCGCTTGGCCGACGTTGGCATTGGCAGGTTGGGTGGGAGTTGATGCTTTGGGTGGCGGCGGCTGGCTAGGAGCGGGCGAGCGCTGGATGGCTGATTCTGCAAAGGTTCTTTGCATTAGCACTGCTACACCAAAACCTCCTGTTAAACCGCTTAAAACCAGAAATTGACGGCGATTCAAGCTCATAGTTCAGTAGCAGGGAAGGGCAAGAGCGTCGAGAGAATATCGGTTGCTAGGGAGGAAATGATAGGCTTTGTGGTAACACCCGTAAGAATCTACCGCGTTTCCTGCGGTTTGCGTAGCCTAGAGGGAGATTCCATGCCAGAGGAGCAGCCGAAGCAACCATCATCATCTGTCCCCCCAACTCCCAACCGCCCAGCCTCCACGGGTCAAGGTGGAACGAGCTTGCAGCAAGTCACCCAGACGTTGCAGCAGAAATGGGAGCAGGTTCAGCCTGGGTTGAAGGCGCAAAGTGCTAAAGTGCTGCGCCTCACTATCCGGAGCTTGGAAACAGCAGCCGAAAAACTGGAGACGGACACTCCACAATCTCCGTCTAGGCCAGCTTCGACTCAGGAAACTTCACCAACCCCCACTCAACCTACGGGCCAGTCTGCTCAACTTAGTTTCTCGGCCCTACTGGAGCGATCGCGCCCCTTCTTAGCTAAGCTCCAAACATGGGCGACGGCAGCACTGGAAAAAATCCAGCCTCAACTGGCACGTCTGCAAACTTGGTGGACTAAGACTCTGCCCCAAATTCGCAACCGCTTACCAGCTTCTCTGAACGAAAAACTATCTGATCGAGCTTTAACCAACCTGGCGACCGCTGGGGTCGTGTTTCTTGTCCTGACAACGAATTCACTCTTCTCTTCCCCCCAGCCTAGGGCACCAGAAGTCGCCAAAGTGCCGATCTCGCAGCGAGTCCCCCCAGCGGAACTTACAGCACCTCCAGAACTCAGCGCTCCGGAAGCAGAAATTCCAATAGCGATTGCGCCACCTGAGGAAACAGCCGTGCCTCTGCCTGAGCCAATCGTGGCCGAGCCAGAAATACCTGCGATCGCTGATGCTCCAGAAGTACCTTTGGATCTTGTAGCTCCCGAACCTCCGGAGCCAGTTGAGGTGACGCCCCCAGCACCGATCGAGCCTCCTGCCCCTGTCTTGTCCCCACAAGAGCAAATCCTCGCCTCGATTCAAGCGAAGGTAGCAGAAGTGACAAATCAGTACGCTGAGAATTTGGTGCAGTCGGTGCAAACGAACTTGGTTGGCAACCGCCTGACTGTAAAGCTGAGCGATCGCTGGTACAACCTGCAAAACTCTCAGCAGGATCAGTTAGCTAGTGAAGTGCTGGCCAAGGCCAAAACCTTAGATTTCACCAAGCTAGAAATAACCGATGCTGAAGGCAAACTGCTAGCCCGTACACCTGTAGTCGGTTCAGGCATGGTGATTTTGCAACGGGGTAATCTAGCGACTGCCTCTTAATTAACCTAAAAGTCTAACAACGCAACTTGTTAAAGAAACACGGCTCGGTAGGCTTGAACTTGCTGATCAATGCCTGTGATCGCTGTACCTACCACGACTGCATAGGCTCCTAGATTTAAGGCTTGGCGGGCCATTGCAGGTGAAGCGATCCCACCCTCACAAAGGACTGGAATTTTCAACTGTTGAACCATCTGGGCTAGCAAGTCGAAACCGGGGGGAGATTGCTGCTGGGTGGCAGTGGTGTAGCCGTAGAGCGTGGTTCCTACTACGTCTGCTCCTGCTGCAACTGCGGCGATCGCGGCCTCCAAGGTATCGACATCGGCCATCACGGGTTTGCCGAGTTCTTGGTGTATCCGAGCGATCAAGTCAGTGATTGTCTCACCACCGGGGCGATCGCGCAAAGTCGCATCGATTGCGATAATGTCAGCACCTGCCTCAGCGATCGCGGCAGCATGGTGAAATTGCGGCGTGATGTAAATGTTAAACCCGGGAATTTGTTGTTTCCAAAGGCCAATAATTGGAGTCTGAAGGCGTTGGCGTACGGCTGCTACATGCTGGGGTGTATCAATCCGGACGCCGACTGCCCCTTTGTTAATCGCTGCTTCAGCGATCGCCGCAATGACGTTGGGTTCATGCAGGGGCGAGTCTACCGGAGCTTGGCAAGACACGATTAACCCATGACGCAAAGATGAAATCACATCGCTAGAAATAGCAGACATCGCCTCGACTGAGCCTGTGACTTTGTAACGTGATAAATGACTTTTAAGGAGAATACGCTGCTTCCAAGGCTGCTGGCGTAACCGAGTCCATTAGGGTTGCTACCTTGTATAGCAATTGCTCCGGTTCAATCGGTTTCTCTAAACAATCGTCTGCGCCTGCTTCTAAATAGTGAGAATCGGTTTTGTCAGGACAGTGATTAGTTAAAACTAGAATTTTGAGAGCTTGAGTGGCGGGTGAAGTGCGTAAATAGTGCATCACTTCATAGCCATCCATCCCCGGCAGTTGCATGTCAGCGACTACCACGACTGGATGCAAAATTTCAATTTGCTTCACCGCCGTTGATCCATCCACGAGCCAAACCACCTGGTAGCCTGCTGCGGTGAGCAGGTCGCAGATCAGCATGGCGCTCTCCTCATGGTTTTCGATCAAGACAATGCGGCCTTGCAAATTCCCTTGGCTGGAATGCGTGGTGGGGACATCTGTAGCGGCAGACGGCTGTTGAGCGGGAAGATGTACTGTGAACACCGAACCCATGCCGACTGTTGAATCAACATCGATCCAGCCGCCATGAAGTTCCACGAGCTGTTTGGTTAAAGCTAGCCCTAACCCGGTGCCCTCATACTTGCGTTGATAGGAGGTATCAAGCTGCTGAAACTTTTGAAACAGTAAGGGACGTTGGTGCTCTGGAATGCCAATACCTGTGTCTTCCACCTGAAGCATGGCTGTTTCGGCTTCGAGCCAAGCTCGCAGTGTGACTTGGCCGCCTTCTGGTGTGAACTTAATGGCGTTGCTGAGCAGGTTGAGCAATACTTGCTTCAGTCGCCGTTGGTCAGCGGTAAAGCGATCGCCTGCCGCCGGAATCCTGACTTCGCTAATCAGTGCAATGTCGTTAGACTCGGCTTTTTCTTGCAGCGTTTGCAAGCTTTGATTGACTAAGTTGGTGAGAGAAAACTCGCTCAGATTTAAGGTGGCTTTCCCAGCTTCTACTTGGGACAAATCCAAAATGTCATTGATTAAAGCCAGCAGATGCTCGCCGCTATCATGGATCGTTTGTAGATAATGGCGTTGGCGATCGCTCAAGTGCCCAAAGGACCAGCGTAGCAAAGTTGCCGACATACCAATGACACAAGTGAGTGGGGTGCGCAGCTCATGACTCATGGTGGCCACGAATTCGTTTCTAACTTGACTGGCGGCCTGGGCTACAGCCAGGGCATCATGTAGCTCTTGAGTCCGTTCAATCACCCGCTCTTCTAAAGTTTCCTTCTGTTGTTGCACCTGGGCATAGAGCTGGGCTTGATCAATGGCGATCGCTAAGTGTTCAGCAATCCGCTGCAAAAATGTTTTTTCACTTTCCTGCCACTCTCTAGGCGCAAAGCACTGATGCGCGATCAACAATCCCCATAGCTCACCCTGTACCACAATGGGGGCCACCAACTTTGCTTGAATTTGATGCCGACGCAACAATTTCAACAGGCAGGGCGAAATGACATAGGTCGCTTCCACATCATTCACCGCTAGGGTGTAGCCTTGGCAATATTTTTCCTGGCAATTGGGAATCCCTACAAAGCAGTTTTCCTCTTCCGCCACATGCAGCACAGAAGAAATTTCTGCCGCAGCGCGCGCTTCATAGGTAATGCACCCATAACCAGGCTGCAAGTGTTGCAGAGGCTCAGAGTCAAAGGGCGTTTGCGGGTTGGGCCTAACCGCTGCTAAATGAGCATCAAATTGATAAATGACTAAGCGATCGGCTTGCAGAAAGTGTCGGACTTGCTGCACTGCTGTTTCTAAAATGCTGGACAACTCCAAGCTTTGGCGCACTTGCGTAATCACCTGATTAAGTAAGCGCTCTTGCTCAACCTGCTGGCGCAGCGCTTCCTCGACGGGCTGGCAAACTGACACAAATGGGTAATCGCTGTTTAGCCCTGGGTTGGCTGTCCCAGCGATCGCCAATCGTTCCACCAATTGCAACGTAAACTCACTTTGCAGCTTGGCATCGTTGGGGCGAAGCTGCTGACAAAGCTGCCCTAAGGTATCAGGAACATCAGACTGGTGACTAAACAGGGGACGAAGTTGAAATAAAAACTCCGCGATCGAGGCTGGCTCAAAGGTTAAATTCACCTCGCAGGCAGCGGATTCAGTTGATGATTCGTAGTGCAACTCAGGCCCAGAATGAAGCTCAGAATGCAGTCCAGGCTCTAACCCAGACTCAGGCCCAACCGCTTTGGCAGACAGCAGCGCACTAAACGGCTCTGATACCACCACCACAAATTGTTCTACTTCTAGATCTAGAGAACGGTTGGTGGCAGAGAGAACGGCTTCGGTCAGAACTGTAGCTGTAGCCTGAGGCGCGATCGCCAGAGCCGTCTGGTGCAGAAGGTCGCGTAGTTGGTTGAAGGTAGCACCAGGCAAAGTCCGACATACTGCTGAGGCTGGGAAACTAGGCATTTTCGGGGTTGTTCACACAAATTAGCTGCCTGACTCAGTCAAGCGAAACGCTGTAAGCTGGTACGATGCAGCATGGCTGGAACCGCACCCAAATAATTGAATACTCAGTAAATTGCTTGATTAATGCTTGACCGCTATAGAGCGTCAGGCTTTTGAGTTAGAAAATGCGCGTCTGACATGATGATCAGCTACTAATCAGCATATCCTAATCAACTCCTCTCCAGATCCCTGGAGGAGCGGGAGTCCAGAGTCAGCCGTATTTGTCAGCAATATCTTAAAACCCAAATTTAGAAATCCAAGTTCAGAAACCAAATTTAGAAACCCAGAAACTATGCATCGTTTAGCTGCTACGCCCGGCGGTTGGAATCCGCAAGTGGAAGGCGTGATTTTTATCGAGCAAACGCCCGCACCCGTTGTTTTTTTGACTGCGGCTGACACTGACATCCAGACAATGGCGCAAGCTCTACCGCAATTGCCTCCAGAGTTTCCAGCTATTCGTGTGGTGAACCTGTTGCAGCTACAGCAACAACTCACCATAGATACCTATGCTGAGGAGGTGTTGGAGTCCGCTCAGGTGATCGTCTTGCGCCTGTTGGGAGGTCGTTCTTATTGGTCCTACGGTTTTGAGGTGGTCAAAGATACGGTTCAGCGCACCAAGGCGACTCTGATTGTGTTGCCAGGAGACGATCGCCCTGATCCAGATTTGATCAGCCACTCAACAGTGCCTCTCACAGCGGTGAATCAATTCTGGCGGTACTTCACCGAAGGCGGTGTCACCAATCTAGTCAACGCCCTCAAGTTTGCGGCCAAAATCGGCCTCAATCAAGATTATGCTCCTGCACCGCCTGAAGCGATTCCTCAAATCGGCTTCTACCCCTGGCAGCCTTATTCTTACTCTTCATCCCCTCCCCTTCATCCTGCCCCCCAACCTACGGCAACGCTTGCAGCGGCAACCTCTCACCCCTCACCTGCAAAAGTAGGCTTATTGTTCTACCGGGCTCATTACCTCGCAGGCAACACAGCTCCGATTGATGCCTTGTGCCAAGCTTTAGCTGAGCGGGGTCTAGAGCCTGTACCTATCTTTGTGCCATCCCTGCGCGACCCAGACTTGCAGACCGAGTTGTTGAAGTACTTCCAGACTCCGGATGCGGCTCCTATTCAGGTACTACTTAATGCCACCAGTTTCTCGCTGGCTAAGTTGGAAACCGAGACTCCCAATTTAGAGCTTTGGCAGCAGTTGGATGTGCCCGTGATCCAGGTGATCTTGAGTGGCGGTACGGTGGAGCAGTGGGAAACCGAGTACCGGGGGTTGTCGCCCCGAGACACAGCGATGAATGTGGCTTTGCCAGAAGTCGATGGCCGCATTATTAGTCGTGCCGTGTCGTTTAAAGCGGTCCAGATTCGCAATTCCGATCTGGAAACGGATGTGGTGGGCTATCAACCTGTGCGCGATCGCATTGAGTTTGTGGCTGACCTAGCTGCCCATTGGGTTACGCTGCGGCAAACTCCACCCGCCCAGCGACGCATTGCCTTGATTCTGGCCAACTATCCCACCCGGAATGGCCGACTGGCGAATGGCGTGGGTTTAGACACCCCAACGAGCTGTGTGGAAATCCTCAAAGCATTGCAGCAAGCAGGCTATCACCTAGCAGATGTGCCCCAAAGCAGTGAGGAGCTGATTCAGCGTTTAACCGCTGGAGTCACTAACGACCCTGAGGGTTATGAATTACGCGCTGTGCATCAAAGCCTGGACTTAGCAGAGTACCAACAGTATTTTGCTACTTTGCCTGCATCGGTCCAACAAGGGATGCGCGATCGCTGGGGAGAACCGAGAGTAGACGGCTTAGCGTCAGATCCAGAAAACCCAAGTGCCAATTCTGCTGCTTTCCCCGTTTCTGGGTTGCAGCTCGGCAATGTTTTTGTCGGCATTCAACCTGCACGGGGCTACGATTTAGACCCCGCCTTGAACTATCACGCTCCTGATTTAGAGCCGACTCACGGGTATTTAGCGTTCTACTACTGGCTGCGGCAGCACTTGCAAGCTCAAGCGATCGTGCATGTCGGCAAGCATGGCAACTTGGAATGGCTACCGGGTAAAAGTCTCGCCTTGTCCCAGTCTTGCTATCCCGAAGTCGCCTTCGGCCCTTTACCGCACCTCTACCCGTTTATCGTCAACGATCCAGGGGAAGGAGCGCAGGCCAAGCGGCGATCGCAAGCTGTGATTCTCGATCACTTAACGCCCCCCATGACTCGGGCCGAACTTTATGGGCCACTGCAACAACTAGAACGGTTAATTGATGAGTACTACGAAGCCCAAAGCTTAGACCCCACTCGCTTACCTGTTATTCGCGATCGCATCACGAATTTGGTGTTGCAAGAAAATCTCCATCAAGATTTAGGCATTGAGTTTAGCTCCACCTCAGCGCAGGCTCAATTGGCAGAATTTTTGACGCGAGCCGATGGCTATCTGTGTGAACTGAAGGAAGCTCAGATTAGAGATGGTTTGCACGTTTTCGGGTGCTGTCCAGAAGGGCGGCAACTCAGAGATTTAATCGTGGCGATCGCGCGGCATCCTGGAACGGGTCGTATGGGTTTAACTCGCGCCTTAGCCCAAGATTGGGGTTTAGATCTTGATCCACTCATGGCTGATTTAGCCAGTCCGTTTGGGTTAGCACCAGAACTCCCAGCCGGAGACCATGCCCCTGTAGCTAGTTCCCTGCTGCCTGTGTATCTCCAGCCGCAGTTGTCTGCCTGTCGGACTTTGGGCGATGTGGTGGAATTCTTGGAGCAACAAGCCGCTTTGCTAGTGGAGCAGGTGATGGATGCCTCTAGCGATGCCTCTATAGATGCGCTTGCCTCTAGCGATCGCTCTCTCCCACCCCGAACCCAAGCAGAAATCACCTGGATTCGCACAGTTCTGCTGCCCAAGCTGCAACAAACCCCGCAAGAAATTACTCATTTATTGCAAGGTCTGTCAGGCCGTTACATTCCCAGTGGCCCTTCAGGAGCCCCCACCCGTGGTCGCCCAGAAGTGCTACCGACGGGCCGCAATTTTTACTCGGTTGATATTCGTGCCATTCCCACCGAGAGCGCTTGGGATGTGGGGCGAAAGGCGGCTGAGGCGTTGATCGAGCGCTACACCCAGGAAAATGGTGAGTATCCTAAAACGCTGGGCTTGTCGATCTGGGGTACTTCCACCATGCGAACCGGAGGCGACGACATGGCGGAAGCGTTAGCTCTACTGGGAGTCCAGCCGATTTGGGAAGGCCCTTCTCGCCGGATGGTGGATTTTGAGATTTTACCGTTGGCAATTTTGGGGCGACCGCGCGTGGATGTGACGTTGCGAGTGTCTGGATTTTTCCGCGATGCTTTTCCCAACTTGATCGATCTCTTCGATCAAGCTGTCACGGCTGTCGCCGCTTTGTCAGAACCAGCCGACCAAAACCCCTTAGCGGCTCAAGTCCAGCAGGAAACTCAACATTGGCAATCCGTAGGGCTGACGCCAGAACAGGCAGAACAGCGATCGCGTTATCGGGTCTTTGGTTCTAAACCGGGTGCCTATGGAGCGGGTTTGCAAGGCTTGATTGAAGCGCAGAATTGGACGGATGATCAGGATCTAGCGCGGGCTTACATCAACTGGAGCAGTTATGCCTACACCCGCAACGGCACAGGCCGCGCTGCCCCCGAAGCCTTTGAGCAACGGCTGCAACAAATGCAGATCGTCCTGCACAACCAAGACAACCGCGAACACGACCTACTAGATTCGGATGATTATTACCAATTTCAAGGCGGCTTAACGGCAGCAGTGCGATCGCTCACTGGCAAGAATCCTCAAACTTATTTTGGCGACCATTCACTGCCCCAAAACCCTAAAATTCGCAAACTCCAAGAGGAAATTGCCCGTGTATACCGCTCGCGCGTGGTGAATCCCAAGTGGATCGAGGGAGTGATGCGGCATGGATATAAGGGAGCCTTTGAAATGGCGGCTACGATTGACTACTTATTTGCCTACGATGCCACTGCTCATTGTGTTGAGGACCACATGTATCAGGGAGTGGTCAATGCCTATGTTTTGGATGAACAAGTCCAAGCTTTTATTCAAGCAAAAAATCCTTGGGCCTTACGCGATATGGCAGAACGGTTGTTGGAAGCCCACCAGCGCGGATTGTGGCAACAAGTGCAACCGGAAACTTTAGATCAGTTGCGAGCGATCGCCCATGAAGCAGAAGCGGTGATCGAGACTACCCTCTGATCTACGGATTCTTAGCCCGCAAGGTAGTTTTAGGTTAGTAACTGCCCTGCGAGCTTGCTTCTGGTACGGGAAGTGCGGCTACGGCTGAGTGGGAAGTTTGGGCATAGTTTTGTTGTACCGGAATCTCAAGCCAGAATTCAGTGCCGTGCTGGGGTTGGGACTCGCAATGTAGGGTTCCTCTGTGTCGCTGCACCACAATCTGGTAGCTGATTGATAGTCCCAATCCTGTCCCTTGGCCCACGGGCTTAGTGGTAAAGAATGGATCGAATAGGCGCTGTTTGACTTCATGGGTCATGCCAGGACCATTATCAGCGATGCGAATGGCGACCCGATCCGGTGACACGAGTTCTGTGCGAATGCGAATTTGGCTAGGATGACTTTGAAGATTTGCTGCCGATCGCGTCTGGTTGTAGCTGTCTAAGGCATCGATCGCATTGCTGAGAATATTCATAAAGACTTGGTTGAGTTGCCCCGTATAGCACTCGACTAGCGGCAGATCACCGTACTCTTTGACCACTGCAATGCCTGGATGTTCTGGCTTAGCTTTTAGCCGATTCTGCAAGATTAACAGCGTACTATCAATGCCTTCGTGAATATTGACACGCTTCATATCCGATTCATCGAGGCGAGAAAAGTTGCGGAGCGAAAGCACAATTTGGCGAATCCGTTGAGTGCCAACTTTCATCGAAGCCAGCATTTTAGGCAGATCAATTTGCAGAAAGTCTAGATCGATTGCGTCAGCATATTGCTGGACTTCCGCCGGAATTGAAGAAGAGTGCCGCTGGTAGCGATGAATGAGTTCTAATAAATCTTGCACATAGGTATGGGTGTACTCCAAATTTCCATGAATGAAGTTGACTGGGTTGTTGATTTCGTGCGCTACTCCCGCCACTAGTTGCCCCAAGCTGGACATTTTTTCAGTCTGGATCAGTTGGGATTGGGCTTGTTGGAGTTCTTCGATGGCTTGCTCTAGCTGTTGAGCGCGATCGCGTTCCCGTTCCTCCGATTGCCGTAGTGAGTCTTCGGCTTGCTTGCGATCGCTGATCTCACTTTCCAAACTTTCATTGACCCGCACAAGTTCTGCCGTCCGCTCAGTCACCTTCTGTTCTAAGGAACGATAAAGCTCGGCTAACTGCGCCGCCATCTGATTAAACTCTTGTGCCAGTTTCTCGATTTCATCCCCAGTGGAGATGTTTACCTGATGGTCTAAATTGCCAGCCCCAATTGTCGCCGCACCTACCTGGAGCTGATGGATAGAACGAATGACGGGCAGCAAAATCAATAAAAATTGACCGACCAAGACCAAAACAATTAGCCCAATAATGGCATAGGTAAAAGCTTGGGCTCCTTGCTTAAACTGTTGTCCAGCTTGCTGAGCCAAAACATCCTGCTGTTGAGCCGTATCGGTTAATAGAGCCAAATAAAAGTCGATGTCTTTACCAAAAGAGTCTAAGGCTCGTAAATCTTGCTGAATTTGATTTCCCTTGGCGGGTGTGTTGGTCAGGGTTCCTGCCAAGCGCACTAAGAAACGATGTCGCCGTCGCACGACAGGGATTTCTGCGGCCTCTGGCATAATGCGCTCCAACTCTTCCAAGCTGATCAAAAAGTTAGACATTGCCTTTTGGTAATCGGCCATATCCGCCGCTGCTTGATCCGTCAGCAAGAAAGCCTTGAGCGCTAGTAGTTGCTCGCGTAAGGAAAGTTGCAGCTCTAAGGAAATGATCCGAGCTTGAATGGTTTTTTCCCGGCTCGCTTGGATCGACTGATCGGCTTGTTTAATCAGGAGGGTACTGCCGCTCATGAAGCTAGCCACCAACCCAGCCGCCACCAGCGATGAGCCAATAAACTTCTGCCAAATCTTCATTGTCTTGGACCAGAATTTGCCTCTAAGGTCTTTTGTAATTGTCGAATCGGCTCATAATCAGCATCCTCGACCAATGTATATCCCGCAGATTCAGCTCCTGTAACGTCTGCAAGTCCCTCAGGAGCATTGATCAGAGCTTTTTTAAGGCTAGAAACGATTTCCGGGGAAAGCTTCTTGGAAACAACGATCGGTGACATGGGAATGGGAGCGGATTCCCAAATGATCTGGTACTGGCTGGGGTCAAGCTTGCCAGATTTTTGCCGCTTTAGCAAAGAGGGTCTGCTGTCGGCGATCGCGTCTACCACGCCTGCTTCCAAATCCGCCTGCGCTTTGTCATGGTTGCCAGAATATTTGACGGTGGCAAAGTCTTGGTCTGGACGCAGACCTATTTTCTGGAAGTGAGCCATTGGCACTAAGTAACCAGAGGTGGAGGATCGGCTGACGAAGGCAAACCGCTTGCCTTTAAGATCGCTCAAGCTATCAATTCCAGCAGCTTTCCTAGCAATGATGACGCTGGTATACGAAGGACGACCTGTGCTTTTTTCAATCGGAGCGACGATCGGCTCAACTTGAGGGTTTTGCTGTTGGGCCAGTACGTATGTTAAAGGCCCCAAATAGGCAACTTCTACCTTTTCCTGTACTAGCAGCTCAACTGCTTGCTCATAGCTCGGAGTAACTTGGAAGTAAATGGGATATCCCAGCGACTTTTCTAGATACTCTGCAAGAGATTCCAGTTGTTTTTCTTGTTCTTTAGGACTCAGAGCTGGAATTACCGCCACATCAATGACGTTGAACTCTTTGACTTCTCGATTGCTAGTTGTCGGTGGATTGGAGGCGGAAGGGGTAGGGCGATCGCCAGATTCAGGCCCGCAACTCACACTGAGCAGCATCGGGAACAGTGCCAGGCTATAGCGAACCCAGGTGCGGCAGCTAAAACGAGTGAGAAAAGACAATGTAGCTGGCATGAGGTGGGGAGTTGGTTAATGTCTACGGTTTATTTTTATTCAACGGGCATCTCGTGCTTCGAGCCTGCCTACAACTATTCAGGAGACTACTCAGGCACAGAGGCAGCTTCAGCTTCACTAACGAGGAATGGGGCACTTTGGCTAATGGGGATTTCGATCCAAAACTCTGCTCCTGTCCCCGGTTGGGTGTTGCACCAAAGGGTTCCCCGATGTTTCTCCACAATGATTTGGTAGCTGATAGAGAGTCCTAAGCCTGTTCCCTGACCGACGGGCTTAGTTGTAAAAAACGGATCGAACAAGCGTTGAACCACAAAAGCAGCCATACCAGGGCCGTTGTCTTGAATCCGCACAGCGACTCGCTCTGGATGTAAGACTTCAGTGCGGATTGTAATAGTGGGTGCAGGCTCTGTCAGACCGGATGCGATCGCTGCCTCACTTTGACTATCCAAGGCATCAATGGCATTGCTCAAGATATTCATGAAGACCTGATTTAGCTGTCCGGCGTAGCATTCTACTTGGGGTAAGTCGCCATATTGCTTAATCACCTCAATCCCTTGAGAGCCTGGTCGAACTTTGAAACGGTTTTGCAGGATGAGTAAAGTGCTATCAATTCCTTCATGGATGTTGACAGGCTTCATCTCTGATTCGTCTAGCCGAGAGAAGTTGCGGAGCGACAGAACAATTTGGCGAATGCGATCGGCCCCGACTCTCATAGAACTCAGCATCTTCGGTAGATCTGCAACTAGAAACTCAAAATCGTTGGTTTGGCGATGTTGCTGAATTTCTAACGCTGGCTCAGGATAATGCTGCTGATATAGATCAATGAGTTTTAGCAAATCCTGGGTGTATTCATTGGCGTAACTCAGGTTGCCGTAGATAAAATTCACAGGGTTATTGATCTCATGGGCGATCCCTGCCACCAACTGACCCAAACTCGACATTTTCTCAGTCTGAATTAACTGGGTTTGGGTGGTTCGCAGTTCTGCCAAAGCTTGGGTGAGCCGCTGAGCTTGAGCTTGAGCCGCAGCAGCGGTGGCTCGACTCTGAGCGTAAAGCTCGGCTTGATCGATCGCGATCGCTAACTGGTCGGCGACATCCTGCAATAACTCCACTTCATCCGTACTCCAAGACCGAGAGCCGCTGTAATGCTCACAAACAATGGCTCCGATTTGTCCAGAATTGGTATAGATGGCGATCGCTAGCAAAGAAACGAGACCTAAATCCGTTAAAGCTTCTCGGCTCCTAGTGTCTAATTGAGGAGCCGTGGCAATGTTGTCAATCCACAGCGGGCTCAGCTTCAGCAAGATTTCCCCTAGCACTTCCACGGCGATCGTGGGGGGTGGCAAGGAGCGATGAGTCAGGTGAGGCGCAGAAACTTCATGGGCCAATTTAAACCGGGCGGCTTCCTCGCTCTGGTTGTACCAAAGAAACTCGCAGCGATCGATCTCGAAGAGATGGTGAATTTCCTGGACAGCAGTCCGCACAATGGTTTCTAGCTCTAGCGTGCTCCGGATTTGAATGGATAGGCGACGCTTCAGCAGTTCTTCTCGCTTGGTCAACTCTAGCAACTGATTTTTGGCTTGTTGCAGATGTTGATTGGTGTTTACCAGTTCGGCCATCGCCACTTCTAGTTCTCGCGACTTGCGCTCTAGCTGGCAGCTGTACTGGATGACCTGGGGCACTTCTGCTAGTAAGTCAAGGATTAAAGCTGAATCTCTCAAGTCAGATTCATCTACACCAAACCAGGGTTGGGGCTTGATCGAGCGTTCTGAGACATATAGCGACTGAAATTGCCCCGTGGGCAAAATCTCACCAATGCGGCAACTCTTCCAAACATGGTGATTCGGCTCAATCTGAATGAAACCACTAGGGGCAATCAAGGTTTGGCCATAGGCAGCGCAGCGAACTGGGTGGGTTTCAAAGGATTCAGCGGTTTCAACGGCTTGTTTCCATAGATAAACCTGGCTGTAAGCGGCTTCGACGGGATCGCTGGTGACTCGCTCTGCTCCGTACAGCGTTTTGAACCGTTCTACGAAAGCCTGGTTTGGCAAACTGTCAATGCTTTGGAAATAGCTCCAAGTAGCGTAGTGTCCTGCCATTGCTGCTGGAGTGATGCGTTGCAGTTCGTCTTCGGTCACGCTCACCGCCATAATGGGAATTTCTGCCGCGGAAATCCCTGCTGCATGGTACTGCTGGTAAAATTCCACATTGCCGTTGCCGTTTAAAGTGCTAAAAACGACATCGGGTCTAGCTTGTTTGATTTGCTCAATCACGGAGCGATAATCTGTGGTTTCTAAAGCGGGATAGGCTTCGCCCACAGTCATGCCTCCCAGTTGCTTCAACCGCGCTTTGATAATTTTGTTCGCAACTCTGGGAAAGACATAATCCATGCCCAGGAGATAAAAGCGGCGATGTTGATGCTGAAACAACCAATTGACGGCTGGCTCCACTTGCTGATTGGGGCAGGCTCCGGTGTAAAAAATGTATTTGGAACACTCCAAACCTTCATACTGCACGGGGTACCAGAGCAAGCGATCGAATTCTTCTAAGACTGGTAAGACCAACTTGCGGCCTGTAGAAGACCAACCGCCAAACAAGGTGACGACTTGCTCATTTTTTAGGAGCTTTCTAGCTTTTTGTTCAAAGACGTAAGGGTCAGAAGCGCTATCTTCCACCACAGGTACGATCGCTTGACCGAGCACTCCCCCGGCTTGGTTAATTTCAGCGATCGCCATTAAGGCAGCATCTTTCAGAGACGATTCGCTGATTGCTAGCGGCCCACTTAAAGAATGTAGGATTCCAACTCGGACGGTGCCATCTGGAGGATTCATCGTGCGCTGTGCTACCAAACTGCTCATAAACCTGACATGCCGAATTAGCCTGGCTCAAGGCGATCGCGCATGGTATGAACGACCTGTCGTTTAATTTGCAGAAATTCCGGGGTCAACTTCAATTCCATATCCCGCTGCGTTGGCAAATCTATGCCAATTTCTGCCTTGATCTGCCCTGGATGGGCACTCATTACATAAATCCTCTGAGATAGAAAAATTGCTTCTTCTACGTCATGGGTAATCATCAAAACTGTGACGTGGGTTTGCTCCCAAAGATTGAGCACAAACTGCTGCATCTGCTCTTTGGTTTGGGCGTCCAAAGCGCCAAATGGTTCATCCATCAGAAGAACATCTGGTTCATTCGCTAAAGCCCGCGCGATCGCCACTCGTTGTTTCATCCCACCCGATAGCTGTTTAGGATAAGCTTTGGCAAATTGAGTTAGCCCAACTACGTCTAAATAATACGCTACCCGTTGCCTCCGTTCCGGTTTGGGTAGACGCTGCAACTTTAGCCCATAACCAATGTTTTGAGCGACGGTGAGCCAGGGAAATAGCGTGTAGCTTTGAAAGACCAAACCGCGATCGCGACCGGGGCCTTGCACTGCCACACCATCCATCAGCACTTGCCCAGACGTGGGTGGAACCAGCCCTGCCACAATATTCAGTAGGGTTGATTTACCACAACCAGACTTGCCCACAATACAGACAAACTCATTAGGGTAAATGTTGAGGTTGATGTCTTGCAAGACTACCAGCGGCCGTCTCTGACTCTGAAAGGTTTTGTTGAGGTGGCGGACCGCTAGTTTGGGTTGGCCCATCGAGGTGGCTAGGCTATTAACACTGGAAGCAGTTTCAAGACTGGAATTAGGAGGTCTAGTAAACGGTGCCATTGCGAATTGCCTCAGGGTGAGCATGAGTCCGACCAATGGTAGTGCCTCAGACCCTCTATCTTCAGCATGCCCTTGGGCAATCTAGGCGTAACGGATGTAACCGAAGGGGTGTTGACCTGAACTTTTAGCCCTGAACTTTTAGCTGGGGCGGGTAGGTAGGCGATCGCTGCCTTCAGATGACTAATTTGGGCGTGCTAACTTGGGCAACATCCAATGAATTTTTACAAGGAATTTTTACCAAAGTTATGACTAAAAAGCTATTTCAGGCTTGGTGTAGTCTCTGGAAAATTCGGGGTGAGATTTCTAAGCGTCTATATTTTTTGATGGTGCTTCTATCTATTTCAATACCTCTGTTAGGTTGGGCTTGCATCACTTACAGCGGCTGGGTAGATAGCCAGTTTTTGCCAAGCCCCACTACTGTGTTAGCTCGTGGCTATACTTCACTACAAAGTGGGGAATTAATTGCAGATCTAATCGCTAGTTTGTCAAGAGTAATTTGGGGCTTCTTGGCTTCAGCTATTCTTAGCATTCCTTTGGGGTTAATGATTGGTGCCTTCAAGAGTATGCAAGGGCTTCTAGAACCAATTTTGGGTTTGCTTCGGTATATGCCAACTGCTGCTTTTATCCCTTTAATTATTTTATGGATTGGCATTGATGAGCCAGCCAAAATCGCCATTATCTTTCTGGGTACCTTCTTCTATAACATCTTGATGATTGCTGATGCCGTCAAGTTTATTCCGAGTGATTTAATTAAAGTTAGCTATACCTTGGGAGCCAAAGAAAAAGACATCTTCTTCGATGTGATTTTTCCAGCTACGCTACCTCATATTATTGATACTCTCAGAATCAATATTGCGACGGCCTGGAATTTTGTCGTAATTGCCGAGTTGATTGCAGCTAGTTCAGGTCTAGGCTATCGGATTTTAATGGCTCAAAGAGCTTACCAAACCGATGCCATTTTTGTGGGGATTATTGTGATTGGTTTAGTAGGCTTACTAATAGATTTTAGCTTCAAGCTACTCTTTAACTTAGTCGTACCTTGGGCGACCGATAAAAATCATTAAAAGTTATTAGTTGGATGAGTGCGATCGCATCAAGCACCCACCAAACTTGCTAATTGAGTTAGCTCAAAGTAACTTCACCAAAGAATCATCATAGATTTTATTGACATCCACTACAACGGGAGTTAGGTTCATATCTTTGGCAGTTTTGGCTGCAAACTTCAGACTGTCAAAGACATTTCTAGGATGTTGAGGGTTAAAGACAATCTTCTTGTTGTCTTCAATGCCGAATAACTTGACTCCCCCCACTTGTTGTGCGGCTTCTTCCGGAGTAACGTTGAGCCGCTTGGCTACAATAGCGATCGCTTTTTCATCTTTCTGCTGGACCAGCGTTACTGCTTTGTCGATCGCTTTCAGGTAGGCTAAAATTTCAGCTCTCTTGGTTTGAATCACCTTCTCCTTGGCGATCAAACCATCAGGAACAATATTGCTGTCTTTGCTAGTAAACAGAATCTTGCCGCCGCCTTGCTTTGCTGCCTTGGCCATCCAAGGATCATAAGTTACGGCAACATCAACTTTTTTGGCGGCAAATGAAGCAGCAGCATTAGCGGCTGAAGTATCAACAATCTTGATGTCCTTCTCTGTTAACCCGCCTTTTTCTAAATAGCGTCGTAGTAGTAACACTTCAAACAAAAGATTTTCCCGAGCTACGGTTTTACCCTTTAAATCAGAGGGTTGACTAATGTCACGACCAATAATGCCGTCAGAGCCATCTGAATAGTCAAAGAGCATTAATAGTTTAATGGAAGTGTCGCGCTGAGCCAATGGCACTAAGTCAGGAACTCCCGTCAAAGCTAGATCAACTTTGTTGGCTAATAAAGCAGTATTAGGGTCGCTTTGGGTGGGGAAGAAAACCTCCTTAACTTCAATGCCCTCTGCTTTAAACAGATTCAAATCTGTCGCGACATATTGGGCAGCAAATCCTGGCCAAGGAGGAACCCCAACAATCAAAGGCTGATTAGCAACAGAATTGGTTTGAGGTTGGGAACTACAAGCAATTGGCAAGCACAAGGCCAATGAAAATAAAAAGAATAGAAAGCCTGTTCGATAGCGATTAAGCATACTTCTGAACATACTTAATTCCTGGTAAGTACCTGAACTTAGTTAATCATCATCCTACTTCCGGACTGTGTGATCCTTAAGCATTTGTGGCTGGCTGGTTTGCTCTAAGTTTATCTAAGCTATTGTTTAACTGATTCAGTGCTTGTCCCTGTGGGGTGGATCAATGACAGAACATCAGCATGACTCTGATCAAGACTCATCTGCCTATGCAATGGAATTCTGTCGAGATCCGGAAGTCGCCAAACTGGATATCTTGGCGATCGCTGAGACTGTGCGAGATGCGGGAAACCTGCATGTCCTTAAAGCCACACCTAACACCTGTTTCTGGGGCTTTTTTGATCAGTCTTTGCCCCCAGTCCTCACGATCAACTCCGGGGACATTGTTTATGTGGAAGCCTTGACTCATCAAGCGGGAGGAGCACCCGATTTGATGATGGACCAAGGTGTGCGGGATGTCTACGAACAAGTCAGCGATCGCGGTCCAGGCTTACACATCATGACAGGGCCGATCGCGGTGAAAGATGCTGAGCCAGGAGACACACTAGTCGTCAGAATTTTGAAGACCACGCCGCGTCTGCCTTATGGAGCCAACATTGCCGCTCATTGGGGCTACCTGTACAACAGCTTCCGCAAAGAGCGCATTACTGTTTACAAACTAGATACTGAATCGGGATTGGCCCAACCTGCCTTTGCTTACGACTTCAGAGAGCGCCCGTTGTATAACCAACCGGGATTGATAGTGCCGCCCGTAGCCACCCACCGCGAGCCGATCAAAACCCATGTTGCTATTCCTCTACGACCTCACTTCGGCATTATGGGGGTGGCTCCTCCGCAGAAGGGTCGCGTCAATAGCGTTCCCCCTGGACCTTTTGGTGGCAATATCGATAACTGGCGCATGGGAGCAGGGGCTACGGTTTACTATCCCGTGTTTACGCCCGGAGCCAACTTCTTTGTTGGGGACCCTCACATGGGGCAAGGAGATGGCGAAATTTCAGGCACCGCGATCGAAGCATCAATGAATGCTTGGCTGCAAATCTCGCTCTTGAAAGACTTTCCCATCGGCAGCCCTCTCCTGGAAACTCAATCCCACTGGATTACCCACGGCTTTCACGATGATCTCAACCAAGCGGTGCTCCAGTGTGCCGATCAAATGCTGGACTTCTTACAAACCAAGCGTAAGATGACTGCTGACGAAGCTTATGCCCTCATGTCAGTTGCGGTAGACTTCGGGATTACTCAAGTCGTGAATCAGCGACGAGGCTGTCACGCTGCACTCCCCAAACAGCTATTTTTACCAACACCTGATCTACCTGAAGTTTAAGTTACAGGCTCGCGCTGCATAAAAACTCGAAGCATTTTCTAAATTGTTTTTTAGAACACACTTTGGGGAACGCTGAGAGGCGAAGAAGGCGGTAAAACGTCGAAAAAAACGCAAAAAACTTGTCGAAATTGGAGTTTCCCTGTGCTCGAATACATTACTTTGCCTAATACGCTACCTCCTGTTGCGCCTTACTCTCACGCAGTTCGAGCGGGTGACTTTCTGTTTGTCACAGGTCAATTATCTGAAGACCCTGAAACTGGAGAGATTGTGCGAGGTCCGATTGCGGAGCAAACTAAGCAAGTCATGGAGAATCTAAAATTAGTTTTGGAGCATGCTGGTACAGGTCTAGACAAAGTGGTAATGAGTCGGATTTTTATTACTGATTTTCGGGAATATCAAACTGTCAATGAAATTTATTCGGCTTACTTTCCAGCTAATCGCTTACCGAGCCGAACCACAGTCGGAGTGATTGGATTGGCAGGGTTAGGTGATGTGGAAATTGATTTAATTGTTTATTGCGGTGATTAGGTGGCGATGGCGGGTTGGAGCGGTAACTTGAGGCAAAATTCTGCTCCTCGGCCTGATTGTGAGACGCACCAAAGTGCCCCTTGATGAGTTTCTGTCACAATCTGCTGGCTGAGAGCAAGCCCGATTCCAGTTCCTTTCCCCGTCGGTTTAGTGGTAACAAAAGGTTCAAAGAGTCGAGCTTTTACTTCATCGCTGATTCCGGGACCGTTATCAGCAATCGAAACAGTGATTGTGCTTGTATCTTCTGCTTTGGTGCGAATGGTAATTCTGGGAAGTAGGCAAGAATTGTCGGTGCAATTCTGAGTAGTGCGATCGCTACTTCTCAAAGCATCAATAGCATTACTCAAAAGATGCATAAAAACTTGATTAATTTGACCTGGATGGCATTCAATCAAGGGTAAATTGCTGTACTCTTTGATGATTTGAATCCCTGGAAAGCCACCCGCTGGTTTCAGGCGATGCTGCAAGAGTAACAATGTGTTGTCGAGGCTCTGATGAATATTGGCTCGTCGCATGCAGGCATCATCGGGTCGAGAAAAGCTGCGTAAAGATAAAACAATGGATTGGATTCGCTTAACCCCAACCGCTAGCGAAGTTAAAACCTTGGGAAGATCCTGAACTAAGAATTCGAGGTCAGCCAGTTTGATTTGTTGTTGAATCTCTAGCTCAGGTTGCGGGTGGTACTTTTGGTAGAGCGCTAATAGGTTGAGTAAATTGTGGCTATACTCCCTCACATGCCCCAAATTACCATAGATGAAGTTGACAGGATTGTTAATTTCTTGAACAATACCTGTCACTAATTGACCCAGGCTAGACATTTTCTCAGTTTGAATCAGTTGCGCCTGGGTTTGTTTCAGCTCAACTAACATCGTTTCCAGTTGCTGCGCTTGTTGTTGTGCCGCTGCCGTCGCTGCCTCGCGCTGCTGAAACAGTTCTGCGTGACTTAAATCAATAGCTAGTTGTTCGGCTTCGCTCTCTGATTGATATTGGCTCACGACTGCATCTAAGGTTTCTAGGAGCCTGGTAGAAGCAGCGCTCAGAATCGCTTGCAAATGGGGATTTTCTAAAGTTAGTTCTGCGGCTGGAGCCGTCGCGATCGCTCGCACCTGATAAATGTAGTCGCGTACTTGTTGGTCTAGATTCAACGGTGGCTCAAAATACATCGTTTGCAGAGCCGGAGACAAACGCCCTGGCAGTTTCAGTCTGGCATCCCCTTTTAGCAACCCTTGATGAGACTGCTCCATCAACGCGAGCGCTGATAGTAAGACAGACTGCAACCGAGTCCGCTCAGCTTCATCACGACTGCAAACTAGTTGCAAAGCGAACAAAGCTGTCCGTTGAGAGAGCATCCGCTGGCGACCGCTTACATTCACCACTGCCGCATTAATCTCTCGGCTGGTACTAAGCTGCTCTAAATCGAAACTGTTGCCAAAACTGAACACAGACAATAACTCCAAATGAAGTAACTTGTGAGAAACATCAGGATTCACAGATGCATTATTCATGACCTTTCTGCACTCAATTACCTCTGTGAAACGATGAGCCTAGGCTAAACAGTTTGAGCACCCTAATTTCACCGAAAAGGTGATTAAACCAATGGTAAAAACCTACTACTTGTTACCTCTGTGACCTAATGATGAGCTTTTTGGTCCTACCTTAGAGATGACAGGCAGCGAAGAGCTAAATGTGTTTTTGAATACTAAAACTATGAACTGAATAATCCGACAATATCGTGTCTTTTTATACTTGATTGCACTAACTTTGTGATCAAACTAAGAATTCTGGTGGCGATGGCGGTCATTCGGATGAATTTAATACTGAAGTAGAAAAATTTGCAAGATTGCTGAGCTTGAGGTTCAACAAATCCTCACAAAACTCGCGGTGAATAAACAGCTTTGTTGATCCCTCTATTGTCAAGTTGGTTTTGACTGCTAATATGTGGGGATCAGTTCCCTTTGTGGTCAGATTGGCATGAAGTTAATGCAGCCCGTACCGCAAGAAGTGATGCAGCAAATTGCTGAGTACTTCAGTATCTTGAGTGAGCCAATGCGTCTACGAATCTTGAACTTGTTGCGCGATGGTGAGAAATGCGTACAAGATTTGGTCGAGGCTACGGAAACTAGTCAAGCTAATGTTTCTAAGCACCTAAAGGTGATGCTGCAAGCAGGAATCTTGAGCCGACGGACTGAGGGAACTTCGGCCTACTACAGCATCGAAGATGACCTGATTTTTGAGCTTTGTAACTTAGTTTGCGATCGCCTCGCCACCCGGATTGAGCAACAAGCTCACTACTTCCGCACCTTTGGTCTAGCTGAGCAGTCCATCAGCGTCAGCACTCCTGAACATTAGGCCAAAACACGAAATCAGAGTACTAGAGCGGGAAGTCTCTGGCAAAGCTTTGGCGCGTAAAAGGTTGCTCGAGAAGTAAGCCTTCACCCCCTAACGTTTCTAGCAGTTCGCCATTGACGGAGAGCCAAACTTTAGCATCGGCCTGGAGACTGGTGGCGGTGTAAAGGACTTGCGCCACTCGACCCGTCATGGAGGCGCTGCCGCCCCCTTGAGTAAACTCCTCTGAGAAGTCAATATGAATACCGTCTGGCTCCACGGTTAGGCTGCGAAGTTTCGTGCCTTGAGGCAGGGTCGTGGCGATCGCAGTATCTCCCGCCTTAGGGCCAGCCAACAATTCAGCAAAGGCGGCTTTCAGAGCGGCTTCTGGCTGCAAGTCAGTCTGTAAAGCTGTCTGATTGGGTACAGTTTCTAGTCCTTTGCCTGTGTCTTGAAGCCAATAGGGGCGGGCTAATTCTTCTTGAGCAGGCTGAGCGACTTGGGTTTGCGGCGGTTTGGTAGTGGAAAAATCTGTAGAGTTGGTGGCATTGGGCATCCGGGTGGCGAGGTCCGGTTGAGAGGTTTGCCAAGCCAGCCAAGCGGCTCCTCCCCCTGCTGCCATAATCAAGGCTGACAAGCCCGCAATTAGACCGACGGAAACTGGACGGGTCCGAGATTGGTCTTCCATAGGAAGCTCCTGTTGAAAGGTTAGTAGTGTGGTAAATGCACTACCAGAGCTGATGACGGTAACAACCCACCAAAGTCAGATGGTGAAGTCCGAGTGACTACAAAAGCATACCCAAGTTTTTCGCCCAATCTCTAGTTTGATGGGGTGGCAGGAGAAGCTGGAGGTGTTTCAGCGCGGACAAAAGCGACAATATCGATCTGTTGCTCTGGCACTACCTTTAATTGTAGGACTCGTGCCGTTACTGCTGGCCCAGCTAATTGGTCAAGGTCAAACCGCTCCGTGACCCCCTTGGCGATCGGGTCGAGGATTTCCTGGGGCACTGCTTCCCCATTCACACTAATGCGTGGCTCTACTAATTGCAATCGCTTCCCAGCCACAACTGCTAGACCCGACTCGACGGTAATTTGCAATCGATCGCTTTGCCCCTGTTCTTGCAATTCCGCCTTGGCCCGAATGCGATTGTTGGGCAGCAACTCCACCTGCGGGTTGAGAAAGTCGTAGCGTTGTACTTGCTGGGCTTCCGAGTCCTCTAAGGCGCTAGCCCCCAAATCCCGCAAACGTTTGGTCACTGTAGGGGAACTGAGGGCGCGATTAATATCTGCTTGGGTCAAAACCAGATGCACCCCTGCTTGCAAAGGGCGATCGAGCTTCAGACCTTTGCCGCCACCACGAGGGTTGATGTCAATCGGATCGGTTTCAACGTCTAATGCTGCAATCCGAAATTCTGACAGGGGAAACAAGCCTCGACCGGCAATCCTCACCTTTTCTGCCTTGCCCTGGACGATTTGGTAACTGGGGGCGTTATCAACTCGGACTTGCAACTGCTCCACTGACTTAAATTGCGATCGCACGGCATTTTCAGCTACGCGATCGAGCACTAAGCCTGCGGGTGAAACCAGAGCAATCAGGCTCGACAGAAAAATGGTGAGGAATTCCATAACAAGTCCGGAGTTGAGGAGGTGCGACCGACCTAACCCCCAGCCCCCTCCCTACTAAGGAAGGAGAGCCAGAGTCAAAGCCCCTCTCCGCGTCGGGGAGGAGTTGGGGAGGGGTCTTGCTAGGAGCAGGCGGCGTTTACCCATTGCTGAATCGTAGACACCACTTCGGTAAGTGGGAGTTCCTGAACTGTTTTGGTTGACCGTTGCACCACTTCCACTTTGCCGTCTTTTATCGATTTGCCTGTGACGATGCGGTAAGGAATTCCAATCAAGTCAGCATCTTTGAATTTGACCCCAGCTCGCTCATTCCGGTCATCCAGTAAGGTGTCGATGCCTGCTTGGTTCAACTCAGAGTAAAGCGTTTCAGCCGCTTTCACTTGCTCGGCATCATTCACATTAGGAATCACCACGATCGCTTGGTAAGGCGCGATCGCCACAGGCCAAATAATGCCATCTTTGTCGTAGGATTGCTCGACCGCAGCTTGAGCCACACGAGAAACGCCCACGCCATAGCAACCCATGATCAACGGTGCTTCTTCGCCTTGCTCGTTGGTGTAGGTGGCTCCCATCGCCTTGGAATACTTGGTGCCGAGTTGGAAGATATGCCCCGCCTCGATGCCACGAGCGCTTTGCAGCGTTTGGCTAGGGTCATGCACCGCGCGATCGCCGAGTTTGGCTTTTCGCAAATCGACCACGAGTTTGGGCAACTGGAACTGATCGCCCCAATTTGCCCCCACTACGTGATAACCAGATTCGTTGGCTCCGGTGACAAAGTTTTTCAGCTCGGCTACGGTCGGATCAACCAACCGCAAAAACTTAGGTGCTAAATTCTTCTCAGAGTGGATGTAGGTATCGGCAATATCAGGAGCAATGTAACCCAAAGGCAATGCTTGAGTCGCCCACTTAGCTTGAGCCGTAGCATCTGGAACGGTGAGCGCGATTACAGTTTTGGCTCCGAACTGCCCTGCTTGCCGCACCAGTTCGTTCTGCAGTTTGACCTCGTTTACTTCCTGGTCACCACGAATGTTAATCAGAACCAAGACGGTAGTGCCATTGTCATAAACCGCTTGGTACAAGACGTTTTTGACGATTTGGGTAGGGGAGCACTTGAGGAACTGACAGAGCTTGTCGATCGTGTCCGTGCCCGGAGTTTCACGCTTCTCGTAGGTTGTGAAAGCCGAAGGTTCAGCATCCGCAGGCAACGACACAGCTTTCTCTACGTTGGCCGCGTACTTGCCATCTTCGGTGTAGAGCACCTCGTCTTCGCCCGCTTCCGCTAGAATCATAAACTCATTGGAGCCAGAACCCCCGATCGCGCCAGAGTCTGCTTCCACAGACCGGAAAGCCAACCCACAGCGCCGGAACATATTGCTATAAGCCTGGTGCATGGCCTGATAGGTTTCTTTCAGGCTGTCCTCAGTCGCGTGGAAAGAATAGCCATCCTTCATGATGAACTCGCGCCCCCGCATCAAGCCAAAGCGAGGCCGAATTTCATCGCGGAACTTGGTCTGAATTTGATAGAGATGAGTAGGCAATTGGCGATAGGAGCGAATCATCTCGCGAGCTACCGTGGTGATCACCTCTTCATGGGTGGGGCCGAGTCCCATTTCCCGCTCTTGGCGATCGACCAACGAAAACATAATGCCTTCGGCCTTGGTGTAGGTATCCCAGCGCCCCGATTCTTGCCACAACTCAGCAGGTTGCAATTGCGGCAATAAGCATTCCTGTGCTCCCGTCGCGTTCATTTCTTCGCGCACAATTTGGGAGACTTTTTGCAGCACTCGCCACATCAGCGGTAAATAGGCATAGATCCCGCTACCAATCCGCCGGATATATCCTGCCCGCAACAACAATTTATGACTGGGGATTTCCGCTTCCGCCGGATCTTCCCGCAGTGTGACAAAGAGCATTTGAGACAGGCGCATAGGTTCCCCTTCCAGACCGGAGATTATTATCTCATTAACCGCTCAGACGTAGCTGCCCTCTAAGCAAAAGCGATAACAAACGGCGATCGCAGAATCAGCAGTACCGTTCATCGGGCAGGTATGAGTGGCACAAATGCCACAGTTGGCTTGGGTAGGCAAAATTAACTCAGTGGCAGGATAAAGGCTAATCCCTTGTGTAATAAAGGCTTGCGCTTCCAATTCCGCGATCGTGTTGCAAATTAAAATTGCCTGAGTGATGCCTAGCGCCGTTCTATCCGCATTGATTTGGCGGAGCGTTTGGCTAAAACTTTGGCTGTCCTCACGGACTATAACCAACACCTTCTGCGGCAAGCTTTGAAAACCTACAGGCTTGGTTTCAGAGAAATAATCTTTGTATTGCAGGGAGACGGTGCCGTCTGGGTAGCGCAGCGTGCGGATGTAGCGCAGAAACGGGATGGAGAACTGCCCTGTTGCATCTAAGGCGTACCACCAAGATTTATGCGAGGCTTCGTAGGACAGGTGCAAAATTTCCTGTGCTTGCTGCGGCCCAAATCCGACTTTTGTTAAAAGCGCGATCGCCTGAGCTAGAGAAACGTTGTGAGCTAGTGTCAGGGTTTCTGACTCGCATTTGGAGTGTTTGCTCTGGCTCGTTTTAGTCTGGTGGCGATAGGGACTATGGCACGATTGGGCTTCCTCTGAAGGCGTTACAGGGGGCGAATCTGCCAAGACACATTTCACCGCCTCAAAGTGAACCACCGCATCCGCAGTTTGTTGATCCTGCAAAGGAATCCCGATTTCTGCGCTGACTTCGCCAATCTCCTGGGGTTGTGCGATCGCAGGCAAACAGTTCGTTAACAGTGACTTGAGAACCTGTGGATCAGCGATCGCCAAGGCAATCTGGATTTGGTCATGGAGTGGCGTGGCGGGTAGATGCTCAGAAACAGGATAAAACAGAGGGTGATTTGGCATGGAGAGAAACCCAACTCTGCGATCGCTGACAAGCCTGAGCGCTTTCCCCTCAGAATCAACCTGTCGTGGTTAAACCTCCAAGTATCTCTAACTTCAAAATAGAAACTCGCTTTTCTCTGGATTGTCTTAAGAAATTAGGTCAGGGCCAATAGTGGCGATCGCCAGCCAATCCTTCCTTGAAAATCCCTTCTTGAAAACCCCTTCTTGAAATCAGTACTTGAGCCGTAAAGACCAACAACCCAATGCTCCTAGGAGCAGCAAACTCATGACCGAAGTAGGCTCAGGAATAGAATTAGGGTCAGTGCTACCTGGGGAAGGGAGAATTGGCGGTTCGGATGGAGTACCGGGACCAGAATCTGGATTGGTGGAGTTAGTTTCAAAAAATGCGAGTCCTGAGACGCGAGTAAAGCCTGTATTCCCAACCAAAGTCGCCGCCGCAGTTTGCGGATTTAAGGTGTACAGGGCGTTATTTACGGCAGCGTAGAGGGTGCCATTGGGAGCGAAAGTTAAGCCTGCTACAAAAGAACTGTCTAAGCCCGGATCACCAATGAAGGTGCTGGCTCCTGTCGCGGGGTCAATCGTATATAAATCTACTTGGTTTTGGCTAAGACCAAAGAGCACGCCAGTTGGGTCAAAGGCCAAACCATCTAGGCTGGGAGTCAAGCTGTCGCGGGGTGTAATTTGAGTAGAGCTAAGTCCCGCAAGATTAAAGCTAAACAACGTTCCGGTGGGTCCAAAGCTGCTGGTCAAGAAACCAGTGCCATCTTTGCGAAAGGCCAACTCTCCTTCCCCGTCTTCTTTAACGCCAACATCAAAGGTGTTGAGAGTCTTGGCAGTCAAAGGATCGAGTTGCAGAATCGTACCGCTCACTTGATCGTAGGTGTAGAGATTGTTGCCGTGGGTGGCTAAACCAAAAGGAGAGGCTCCTAAAGCTAATTGGCTAACCAGAGTACCTTGACCCGAATCGGGGTCAATTTGAATCAGCTCCGAATTCAGGGTTGTGCCGTACAGAGTTAAGCTTTGGGCTGGAGGTGCAATCGCTAAGGCGATCGCTGTTGTGCCGATCGCACCTATTACTAATTGATTTGGCCAATTCATTGCATTTCTGCCTCCAGCTACCCTGTAATGGGATGCTCACCGTAACTGACTGTCGGCTGGCTGAAGCGTTTTCAGCTCAACTCTTTCAACAGTGATGACAATGAGCGATCGCCCTCTTTAATTAACGCTGGTTCCGCAAAATTTGCCAGTAGCAGTCAACACAAGCGCAGCTTAATAGTGCGCCAAGCAGACCGTCAAACGGGGCGCTAAACAAAAAGGTCTGATAGAGCAGAAGCGAGAGAAACCTCTCATGCTACCTGAAACTATCAGACCCTAGGTTGTACAGATCTAGCGATTCGTTAAAGTTGACGAATCAACTGCTTATTTGGTTTCCGAGAACTCAGCGTCGATCACGTCATCGTCACCACCGCCAGTGGGACCACCAGTGGGGCCAGCATCAGGACCAGGTGCTCCAGTTGCACCATCAGGAGCTGCACCACCACCTGCTTGCTGGTAGATGTTGCTACCAATGCTGTAGAGAGCTTGTTGCAATTCGGTCGTGAGTGACTTCATGCGATCGTAGTCTTCCTGGCTGGAAGCTTCCTTCAGGTCTTTGATCAAACCTTCAACCTTGGTCTTGTCGCCTGCAGGAACTTTGTCGCCTAGCTCACCCATTTGCTTCTCAGCTTGGTAAGCTAAGGAGTCAGCTTGGTTCTTGAGGTCGATTCTCTCGCGTCGCTCTTGGTCAGCTGCTGCGTTTTGCTCAGCTTCGCGGACCATGCGCTCGACATCATCCTTGGGTAGGGTAGAAGCTCCAGTGATGCTGATCGACTGTTCTTTGCCAGTACCCTTGTCCTTAGCGCGAACATTCAGGATACCGTTGGCATCAATGTCGAAGGTGACTTCGATTTGAGGCACGCCACGAGGAGCCGCAGGAATACCGTCTAGACGGAACACACCCAAGTCTTTGTTGTCGTTGGCCATTTCCCGCTCACCTTGCAGGACATGAATTTCGACGTTGGTTTGACCATCGACCGCAGTCGAGAAGACTTCGGACTTCTTGGTAGGAATGGTAGTGTTGCGAGGAATAATCTTGGTCATGACACCGCCCAAGGTTTCCACACCCAGAGACAGCGGGGTTACGTCGAGGAGCAAGATGTCCTTGACTTCACCTGCAAGTACACCTGCTTGAATCGCTGCACCAACCGCTACGACTTCATCAGGGTTAACGGTCTGGTTGGGGTCTTTGCCCAGCACGCGCTTCACAATTTCTTGTACCGCAGGAATCCGGGTAGAACCACCCACGAGTACTACTTCGTCGATCGCGCTCTTGTCGAGTTTGGAGTCACGTAGAGCTGCTTCAACGGGAATGCGGCAGCGATCGATCAAGTCTGCACACAGTTCTTCAAACTTGGCGCGAGTCAGGGTCGTGTCGAGGTGCTTCGGACCGTCTTGAGTCGCGGTGATGAAGGGCAGGTTGATTTCTGCTTGGGTGACGCTAGACAACTCAATTTTGGCTTTCTCAGCAGCTTCAGTCAGGCGCTGGAGAGCTTGCTTGTCTTTGCGGAGGTCGATGCCTTCAGCACTACGGAATTGGTCAGCGAGCCAATCTACGATCTTCTTATCGAAGTCGTCACCACCCAGGTGGGTGTCACCAGAGGTCGCTAGTACTTCAAAGACACCATCGCCCACTTCTAGGATGGAAACGTCAAAGGTACCACCACCCAAGTCAAAGACGAGAACGGTTTCGTTGCTCTTGCGATCGAGACCGTAAGCCAAGGAAGCAGCCGTCGGCTCGTTGATGATCCGCAGCACTTCCACCCCAGCGATTTTGCCAGCATCTTTGGTAGCTTGGCGCTGGGAGTCGTTGAAGTAAGCAGGAACGGTGATTACTGCTTGAGTTACTGTGTCACCTAAGTACTTGCTGGCATCCTCGATCAGCTTCCGCAGAACTTGGGCAGAAATTTCTTCAGGCGCAAACTGCTTGCCCTGAGCGGGAGAGTCGATTTTGACGTTGCCGTTGCCGTTGAGGACTTTGTAGGAAACTTCGGTGAGTTCGTTTGATACTTCGTCAAAGCGACGACCGATAAACCGCTTCACTGAGTAGAAGGTGTTTTCGGGGTTCATCACGGCTTGACGCTTAGCGATTTGACCCACGAGGCGATCGCCATTCTTTGCAAAGGCGACAACCGACGGGGTGGTGCGGAAGCCTTCTGCATTTGCAATCACAGTAGGCTTGCCACCCTCCATCACCGCAACACACGAGTTTGTCGTGCCTAAATCAATACCAACAACTTTTGCCATAAAATTCTCCGGCTCTATTCAATTCAATACAAAAGACTTAGCGATTTCAGAGGCCAAGTTTGGTTAGAGGTGGGGCAGGGTGAGACCTGAACTGGAGTTTTGTCGGCAGCTAAGCTACTGTGTGACGCCAGACCAGACTAACCGCACTAATCTCTATACTGCTTGTCCTTGGCCTTTCTCTTGAAGGGGTATTTACCGAACCTGGATGGTCGGTTCTGGAGAGATGGCTTCGTTTCTGCCCCTTTTTAGGAAGAGAATCCGAGCCTTGGGGGCACTCGCCCCCAAACCCCCGCTGAGGGACGGCTGCGTCCCCCAGACCCCCTCCAGAAGGGGTTTTAAGGTAGTCTGAAGGTTACTGTTTAGGCAGTAGGGTTTTCAGACCAGACATCTGAGGTGAGTTCAAGGATGCTTTCAGCTACCGGGGCTTGAGTGGGAGCTGAAGTTGGAACGGTTTCGGTAGTCTCAGGGGCTGCTGTTAAGGAAGTAGCGGATTCGGTGGTGCTTAAGTTGAGTTTTACAACTGCTTTTTCAGGGGCTACTTTTGGCAAGGTGAGGGTGAGAATGCCGTCTTTGAGTTCTGCTTGAACTTGGTCATTCTGCACAGGAACTCCTAGGGGAATTACGCGACGGAAGTTGCCGTAGCGAAACTCAGAACGGAAGTGGCCTTGCTCGTCAGTTTTCTGCTCGGAGCGATATTCGCCTTGGATAGCGACAGCTTCACGGCTGACTTGCACGTCTAGATGCTCTGCGTCTACGCCAGGAATTTCGGCGCGTAGGATTAGTGCGGCTCCGATATCGTTGAGTTCGATCGCGGGCATCCAAGCAGCACTCCTTTCTCTAGGGCCAAGCTCTCTAGGTTTGACCAGGGCTGAGTCAAAATTGATATTGGAAATCTCGTCAAAGAGTTGGTCAAGTTGGCGACGGACAATGTCGAACTCACGTCGAGGTTGCCAGTGGATTAAGGTTCTCATGGGCTTAGGAGCATTGCTTGGGTTCCGATGTTTCTACTGTAGGCAGCAACACTTCAGGCCGCATTCAGGGGAACCGTAAGCTCAGAGTCGTGTTTGCCGCCTGCTTCAGGAATTATCTAGAAAGGAGCGATCGCTTGTCCAAACCCAATGGGTTAGCTCAGTTTTATACAATATAAAAACTTAGAACTTACCTGCTTGTAATGGTTTCTCTGTCTCCCAGTCTGAAGTCCCGTCTGTCCAGCCCGCTGAAAATTGGTTCTTTTACAGTTAATAGCCGGGTGCTTCAGGCTCCACTATCGGGGGTGACGGATCTGGTGTTTCGGCGGTTGGTACGGCGCTATTCTCCTGACTCGATGATGTATACCGAGATGGTGCAGGCGAGCGGACTTTGCCATGTGAAGCACCTGCCCAAAATTATGGAGATTGACCCTAATGAGCGCCCCATTAGTATTCAACTGTTTGACTGTCGCCCGGACTTTCTAGCAGAGGCAGCGCGGATGGCCGTCGCAGAGGGAGCGGACACGATCGACATCAACATGGGTTGTCCGGTGAACAAAATCACGAAGAATGGGGGTGGTTCTTCGCTGTTGCGCGATCCTCAAACGGCAGAGGCGATCGTGCGGACGGTGGTGCAAGCAGTGAATGTACCTGTGACAGTGAAAACCCGCATCGGCTGGACAGATGAGGAAATTAACATTCTGGAGTTTGCCGAACGTTTGCAGGATGCTGGAGCGCAGATGTTAACGGTGCATGCGCGGACTCGTGCCCAGGGCTACAACGGCTCTGCTAAGTGGGAGTGGATTAGTCGAGTCAAAGAAAAGCTGTCGATTCCAGTGATTGCCAATGGCGATATTTTCTCGGTGGAGGCAGCGGTGGAATGCTTAGAGCAGACTGGGGCAGATGGGGTGATGTGCTCGCGTGCCACGATGGGCTACCCCTTCTTAGTGGGAGAGATTGATTACTTCCTCAAAACTGGCACTGAAAAATCTGTGCCGACTCAGATAGAACGGCTGCAATGTGCGCGGGAGCATTTACAAGCACTGTGGGAGTACAAGGGCGATCGCGGCATTCGGCAAGCTCGCAAGCATATGACTTGGTATGTCAAAGGCTTTGCTGGGGCGGCTGAGCTGCGCGGTCAGTTGTGTCTGATTGAGACGGTACAGCAGGGGTTGGATCTATTGGATGGCGCAATCGCGGCTTTTGCTGAGTTGGAGCCTGACACGGCAAAACTGGCAGATGCCCTTCCCCTAATTTCTGTGGTTGCTTAGCCGAAAACCGTTAAATATCAAGTAAATATCAAGCGGTTGAGACAGTTGAGTGTGCTGTTGCAAAAGTCAGAATTGGTGGAACCCTAAATTTATAAAGCTTTTTTGCTACACAGCTTTTTTGCCACTGACTAACTTCGCCCTAACTTAAGATGAAACAGCCAGAGAGCAGTTTTAGAGAGGAAATAGAGCCATCCCTGCTGGCTCAAGGAACTCTACTAAACCGGATGACCAACCGCATCCGTCAGTCTTTGGAATTGCCTGAAATCCTGGCTGCAACTGTGGCAGAAACGCGCTCGTTTCTAGGTACTGATCGGGTCAAGGTTTATCGGTTCCACCCAGATGAAAGCGGTGAAGTCATTGCAGAGTCTATTTACCAACAGCGATTACCTTCTTTGCTGGGGCTAAACTTTCCAGCGGACGACATTCCCCCTCAAGCCCGCGAAATGTTTGTCAAAGCTCGGCAGCGAGTCATTGTTGACGTGCTGAGTCAGCAAGTGAATGTGAGTTGGTTAAATAGCCCCGATACCGCAGAGGATTTGGCTGCTATTGGGCTTCTCCAGCGTCCTGTTGATCCCTGTCATGTCGAATATTTGACTGCGATGGGCGTTCAGTCTTCGCTGGTTGTGCCCATCTTGCATCACCAACAACTGTGGGGTTTGTTAGTTTCCCACCACTCTGAACCCAGAGTTTTCTCGGCGACAGATCTGCAAATTTTGCAGATGGTGGCGGACCAAGTTTCGATCGCGATCGCTCAATCTAATCTGCTAACCCAGGCCAGAGAGCAAGCAGCGCGCGAGGCAATTGTAAACCAAATTTCTACCTTGCTACATGCGCCGCTCAGTATTCAAGCAATTCTGCAAATTGTCCTCCAGCGGGTAATTGAGGCGGTTCAGGGTTCGGGCGGCAGATTGTTTTTGGCGGGCACTGAAGCTACTGCTGGCGGCCATCTCTATGCTTATGGTACGCAACCCCAATTGCCTGACGCTGCTCAACCTTTAGATTTAGAGGCAAGCAGTTTTTGGCAGGAGTTAATGGACGGCCAAACTAAACCTGTACAGCCAGCATTACTGTTATCTCTGCTCCAACGATCGCCTCTAACTAAATCTGCGATCGCTGCTTCTCTAACTCCAGACCTGATGGAAATCACGGAAGAAGCGCAACCCGTCGTTTACCCAGCCATCCCTCATATCTGTGCGATCGCCGACTTGTATCAGGAACCAAAGCTAGCTGCACTACAAACCGCTTTTGCGACCAGTCGGATTCGTAGCATTCTGATCATGCCCCTGCGTTATGGGCAGCAATCTTTAGGCTGCTTGAGTATTTTCCGCGATGAGGTTGATACAGAGAAAGCGTGGGCCGGACACTGGGACTCCGATGAGCGGCAGCAACGACCCCGACAGTCCTTTGAAGTTTGGCGAGAATTGAAGCAAGCCCAAGCTCAGCCTTGGTTGGAAGGAGAAACTGAGCTAATTCGCGCCCTAGGCACGCATCTGTCAATGGCTGTGATGCAGAACCGCTTGTACCAGTACGAACGAGAACAACGGCTCCTGGTGGAAATGCGTAATCAGGAGTTACATACGGCACGGACCGTTGCAGAGGAAGCCAGCCGTTTGAAGTCTGATTTCCTCTCCTCTACCAGCCATGAACTACGCACACCTTTAGCCTCAACACTGAACTATTTGAAATTGCTTAAAGAAGGATTTTATGACAATGAAGAGGAATTAAAAGAATATATTCAAGTGGCTTACCAGTCTGCCGAAAATTTGGTTGATATCATCAACGATGTTTTGGATATTGCCAAAATTGAAGCAGGTCGAATGAACATCAATTTGGAAGTGGTTCATCTACCAACACTGTTACAAGAAGAGCAGAATTTATTCAATTTAGATAGCCGTCGTAAAGGAATTGCATTAATCGTTGAATGTGAAGTGGACAACGTTTATGCCGATAAGATCAAGCTTCGACAAATATTAACTAATCTGGTTTCCAATGCCCTGAAATTTACTAGTCAAGGAGAAATTCACATTCACGCGGTGAAGAAAACAGATAATTCCTCTCAGAGCAAGATTGGTCAAATTGTGGAAGTTTCTGTGACTGACACAGGTATTGGTATCGACTTAGAGAAACGAGATTTATTGTTTGAGCCTTTTGTGCAAGCCGATGGCTCGATTAAGCGGCGCTATGGGGGGACGGGCTTGGGTTTGACCATTAGTAAGCGTCTCGTAGAGCTGATGGGCGGCAGAATTTGGATTGATAGTGCTGGTAAAGATCAAGGGACTCAAGTAAGTTTTACTTTGCCCCATATGGATACGCTCAATCCTTAGAAATTGGCTTAGCTGATTGCGATCGCTTTACTAATTAACCGCTCTGATTGCTAATAGATTTAACGATTCAGGCAAAGGAACACAAACCTTGAATATTTTGCTAGTTGATGATGACCAAGTACTAGCTAAAGGAACCGCTAAATTAATTCAGCGTTTAGGTGGTCATCAAGTCTACATTGCTGACGATCCGGTCGAGATTTTCTATCGATGCCAAATCGGGGCAGTGGATTTAATCTTGATGGACGTGAACTTACCTGGAGCTCAATGGAAAGGGCAAGCGGTGAGTGGCGCGGATTTAGCTCGTTTGCTGAAAAATCATTCCCCTACGGCTCATATCCCAATTATCTTAGTCACTGCTTATGCCATGCTGACTGAGCAAGAAGCACTTTTGGTTACATCTCAAGCGGATGGTTTTTATACAAAACCTATTACAAATTACGATGCCCTTCTGAATGCGATCGCCCAGCTCTGCGGCACTAACTAATTGAGTTGTTAATTCATCTAACCTAGGTGAATTAATGCTGATTCATATTTAGGAAGAGAAAGTTTTGCTTGGAAATTCTCAATAGAATCGCTGAAATAGTTGTTTTAAAATAGTGATTAAAACTAGCCACTATAAAATAGAAGTTTCCGATGTCTAAGATTGCGGTGTTGGATGATGATCAACAATGGGGATTCGCAATTAAACGATTTTTTAGAAATGAGTTTGATGTATCTAACTATGTAGATGTTTATAGCTTCTTGCCCAAAGCCCATGAGTATGATCTGGCGATCGTCGATTTTTCCATTCCACCCGCCAGATTTGAAAAAAACATCAATGGCTGTGAGTTAATTTGCCAGCTAAAAAACGATTTACTCGATCCGCCTGTGCTAATCCTAGCCACTGGATTTTTGAGTCAACATGATTTGGAGGCTGGTAAAGCCCTTTGCCCGCAAGCCGATGGATTTCTAGTCAAAGATATGGGTTTAGAAGCAATCCTGGCGCAAATCAAGCAATTTTTAGCGGCTAATCGTTCGTGAAATCATTACTCATTTAGTCGAGTAGACGGGTTATCTGAAGCCGAGAAGATGTCGATATCGCGATCGCCCCTCAACCTGGAAATTGGGCTCTGCACTTGGATTGCTATATCAAGGTTTGCTGGCTAGGTTATCTCTTGAGGATCTGGTAGGGTTTTAAGACGGCCTCTCTGGTAGGCCGCTTAGGGTAGCCTTGTCGGTTGCCTACGCTTGTTTGTAAGCATCAAAGCATTTTGCTTCAGTTAAAGAGGGGCAGCATGGAGGCAATGAAAGGACGGGATCTCCTAAGTTTGGCGGATCTCACCCCAGACGAGGTGCAAGGGCTACTGGATTTGGCAGGACAGATGAAGGCGGGCAAAGTCGCACCGCACTGTCCCAAAGTTTTAGGGTTGCTGTTCTATAAAGCCTCAACGCGGACGCGGGTGAGCTTTTCGGTTGCCATGTACCAACTAGGGGGACAAGTCCTAGACCTAAACCCAAACGTGACTCAAGTCGGGCGAGGAGAACCGCTGGAGGATACAGCGCGCGTTCTAGATCGCTATCTCGACATCATGGCGATCCGGACGTTTGAGCAGCAAGACCTTGAAACATTTGCCCATCATGCTCAGATTCCCGTGATCAATGCCCTGAGTGATTTGGAGCATCCTTGCCAAATTTTGGCGGATTTACTGACCGTTCAGGAAACGTTTGGTACTTTAGCGGGTCTGACGTTAACCTACTTAGGAGATGGCAACAACGTGGCCCATTCTCTCCTATTGGGTTGTGCCTTAGTTGGAATGAATGTACGAGTAGCCACACCCCCTGAATACAAGCCTTTACCCGCAATTGTGGAACAGGCCAAAGCGATCGCCGAAGGTCGCTCAGAAGTGACTGTCACTCATGATCCAGAAACAGCCGTCAAAGCTGCTCAAGTACTCTACACGGATGTCTGGGCCAGCATGGGCCAAGAAGCAGATGCTGCCTCTCGCATTCCTATCTTTCAGCCGTATCAAGTGAATGAACCCCTGCTGAGCTTAGCGGACCCCAAGGCGATCGTTTTACATTGCCTCCCAGCGCACCGGGGAGAAGAAATTACCGATGGCGTAATGGAAGGCGAGCAGTCCAAGATTTGGGACCAAGCGGAAAATCGTCTTCATGCTCAGAAGGCATTGCTGGCTAGCTTGCTAGGAGCCGGTGCGTAGGCGATCACAAGTTTATTTGGCTCAAGATTTGGCTCAGGGCTAGACAGACGAGAATTGTGATGATACAAATGTTCTATGGGGTGAGAATAATCAACCACCTAAAATTTTTATGGAACGCCTCACTGAAGCCCAACAGCAACTTTTCGACTGGTTATTAGAGTATATCCGTCACCACCACCATTCGCCGTCCATTCGGCAGATGATGCAGGCGATGGAGTTGAAGTCGCCCGCTCCCATCCAAAGCCGCTTAGAGCACCTGCGCGCTAAGGGATATATTAGCTGGACCGAGGGCAAAGCTCGGACAATCCGGATTTTGCAAGCGGATACCCAGGGTGTACCTATTCTAGGCGCGATCGCTGCTGGTGGCTTGGTCGAGCCGTTTACGGATACAGTGGATCGCTTAGATCTGTCTAATCTTCTGCTGCAACCTCAATATTTCGCGTTGCGAGTCACTGGCGACAGCATGATTGAAGCGCTGATCGCTCCTGGTGATGTCGTGATTATGAAACCTGTCGCCGATCCTAAGTCTCTCAAGAACGGCACCATTGTCGCCGCGATGGTGGAGGGACATGGTACGACTCTGAAGCACTTCCATCGCAAGGGCAGCAAAGTGACGTTGAAGCCTGCGAATGTGAAGTATCCACCAATTGAAGTGTCTGCTAGTCACGTACAGGTGCAAGGCTCACTGGTTGGTGTTTGGCGCGGTCTTGAGACGGCTCTCGCTTAATTTTGTAACAGCTCCCTACAATCAATGAGTGCTTGAATCTTCCTGTGGCATGATTGTCAGACTGCGACAGGAAGGCTCTGTTGTGGGAGGAATTCTAACTAACTGTGAAAGCGACTCAATCTGTGCTGCAAGTATTTCAAAGCCGCAAAATGGCTGCATTATTGCTGTTGGGCTTTGCTTCTGGCTTGCCATTATTTTTGACTAGTAAAACCCTGCAAGCTTGGATGACGGTGGAAGGAGTCGACCTGAAGTCGATTGGCCTGTTTAGCTTGGTAGGCTTACCGTACTCTCTAAAGTTTCTGTGGTCCCCTATTCTCGATCGGTTTATCCCACCATTTCTAGGGCGACGACGAGGTTGGTTAATTTTGACCCAAGGTGCATTGCTGCTGGCTATTGGCGCGATGGCGTTGCAAAACCCTGCTCAAGCTCTGCAACTGTTGGCGCTGAATGCTCTGATCATTGCTTTCTTCAGTGCCACCCAAGATATTGCGTTTGATGCCTACCGCACAGATGTGCTGGAAACCCATGAAATGGGAGCAGGGGCAGCGGTAGCGGTGTTGGGATATCGCATTGCTCTTTTAATCACTGGTTCCTTAGCCCTGATTTTGGCAGATCGGATTCCTTGGCCCACCGTTTACTTGTTGCTGGCAGTGCTAATGGCAATCGGAATGATAACAGCGCTTTGGGCTCCAGAACCCGTGTTGCGCGATCGCCCTCCCGATTCTTTAGCAGATGCTGTCAGGTTGCCCTTCATTGAGTTTTTTCAGCGGCTCGGGGCAGTGCGAGGCGCTTTGATTCTGGTGTTCATCGTGCTCTACAAGCTCGGAGACGCCCTCGTCAATAATATGTCTACCCCATTTTTGCTGAAGACGGGTTTCACCCAGACCGATATTGGCGCGATTCAGGGAGGAATGGGGCTGCTGGCAACCATTGTTGGGGTGTTAGCAGGAGGTGCGGTCCTTAGTAAATTGGGCATTAACCGCTCCCTCTGGATATTTGGTGGGCTACAAGCGGTTAGTAACTTGGCCTACTTAGGGCTATCCCAGGTTGGTAGAGACTACTCGTTTATGGTGGTCGCAATTAATATCGAGAACTTCTGTGCAGGATTAGGCACAGCCGCTTTTGTCGCTTTCTTGATGAGCCTCTGTAACCAACGGTTTTCGGCGACGCAGTTTGCCCTACTTTCCAGCCTCATGGCGGTTAGTCGTGACATTTTGGTGGCACCCGCAGGTGGGATTGTGGAAGCAACAGGTTGGCCTTTATTCTTTACGCTATCGCTGGTGGCAGCGTTACCAGGTTTATTACTTTTACCTGTTTTTGCGCCTTGGAATGCCAAAGTTGAGGCGGTAAATGCTAATGGAGAGGACGGAGACGATTAGCTGTATCGGTTGTAGGATGAAGAGAGAGTCGCTTCACAAATCTTAGATTTTTTCTCAGACAAATTTTCTTACCTACGATTCCCTGTCACTATGGCTTTCTTTCGTCAGTACATTGCCCCTCTGATTGTGGTCTTGGTCTTTCTGGTCGCTCTGGTTGCAGTCAGCGCTCGTATCTTTTTGCCAACGGATATGGCAGCACCTGCTCCCATTGAAGAAGTGGGTTTGCAAACTATTCCGGCTCGCCCAGACCAAGTGGCTGATTTACCACCAGCGCTGTCAGCCCTGATTAAAGGATTACCAGATGATCCAGCGTTGTCCGAGCAACTGTAACTCCTGGTTTTGTAGGGTGATTAAGTAGCGGTGTCCTCACCGAAGCTATTGTTGCCAGGTTATTGGTTGCGCTCTGGCTCTGGCTTGGAACGAGCGTTGCTGGTGAAGTTTATGCAGCGAACTTACCAGGAACTATACCCAGATCAAGATTTTTCTCATTTAGCGCAGACTGTGGAGCGCTACCTGACTCATGACAGTCCTGTCTGGTGGGTGGAGCTAGAGGAGCCAAGCCCTGCTACTTCTACGACTCTGTTGTCTCGTGCGGCTTTGTCACCCGTGGCCTGTCTATGGCTGGGTAACTCGGTTGACCAAGTGACAGGCGATCGCCATGCTTGTATCTTTTTGCTGTATGTCCTGCCAGAACATCGGCGGCGAGGGATTGCTGCGGCTCTAATTCAACATGCGATCGCTTGGTCTCAGGCAAGGGGCGATCGCCAACTGGGGCTGCAAGTATTTCAAGCCAACCAACCTGCGCTGAACCTGTACCAAAAGCTAGGGTTTCAAACGCAGGCTTTATGGATGGTTAAGCCGTTGGAATCACCGTCCACCGAAGGGTAAGTATCGGTAACCAGGACTTTGGCAGAAAAATGGGTTTAAGTGGTACTAGCGCGATCGCCTTAGGCTTTGGCTTTGGCTCCGCGAGCTTGCCAAAGCGATCGCTAATATTTTCAGGAATGTTGTGGCTCGCTACTACTACGGTTGGCTTAGATACTGCATCCTGACCAATATTGTTATATTTTTGCGAAGAATCTGTAGCTTACTCCTTCCGGCACTACTACCTCGCAAGTTAAGTTGGGATAGAGTCAAAACTGCGAAATCATCCCCCAATTCTGCAGTTCCACTACCGCAAAAACTCTACCTGTTGACCTGCTCCTGCACCCCGCTAAGTGCTGTAAAGTGACAGTATGTATGATGATGACGACCTAACAGTACTCGATCTTGAGGCTGAACTGGAGAGCCCCCTCGACCGCATGGGGCCAATTGATGCTGAGTCTGAGACACCGAAGCCAAATCCAGAGGCAATGCTGGCGCTCTTAGACGCACCGGAGACCAACCAGCGGATGTTGGCAGCTAGAGCTTTTTGTGAGTTGCAGGATGATCGTGCGATTCCGCAGTTGATTAGCCTGTTACAGGATGCTTGCCCGTTGGTGCGAGTCAGTGCAGCCTATGGTTTGGGGCGGAATCCGAGTCATGAGGCGGTGGAGCCGTTGATTGACCAACTGAATCGCGATTGGAATGGCTACGTGCGTAAAGGCGTAGTTTGGGCCTTGGGCAACTGCCGCGATCGCCGCTCTCTCTTGCCGCTGATTGATGCACTCAAGACTGATATTTCCGCCGTACGACTTTGGGCTGCGAGCGCCTTATCTCAAATGTCGGATGTGAACTACGAATCTGTGATTGCTGCGATTCCACCGCTGATCGAAGGCTTAAGACGTGATCCGGTAGCGGCAGTCCGAAGCAACTGTGCTTGGTCGGTGGGGCAACTGTGCCGTGAACTACCTTCCAACGTTGTGTATGCGACGGCGATCGATGCGCTAATCGAAGCCTTTGCTGAGGACGAAGAACTGGGTGTGCAAGAAGATGCCAAAACCGCTTTGCTGAAAGTGGGCGATCCGCGTGGCTTGCAGGTGATTGAAGAAATCGAGCGCGATCGCTTGATATAACGGTTAGCTGCAACGGTTGGTGACTATGGCGCTCTCCCGAGACAATTTTACAACGCTGGTGGTAGCGATTGCACTCCGGTAGAACTAGCATGCTCATCAACCGATCGCCTGACCTGCCAACCAAGCAGTTGTCCAAGCGCTTTGAAAGTTGAAGCCGCCTGTAACCCCATCAATATCTAGAATTTCTCCAGCTAGGTAAAGCCTTGGACAGCAGCGGCTTTCCATCGTTTTGAAATCCACTTCTTTTAAGCTGACTCCGCCACAAGTGACAAACTCCTCTTTAAAGGCACCTTTACCTTTCACGGTATAGGAACCCTGAGTCAGTTCTTGCAGCAGTTGGTTTAGGGCTTTATTAGAGAGCTCTGCCCAACGAGTTGTTTCTGTAATGCCAGCACTAGCAATCAACCGTTCCCACAGACGGCGAGGTAAGAGAACTGGGCAATTGGGGGCGATCGCTTTTCTGGGTAACTGAGACTTCACTGCAAGCAATTGCTCCCGAAGGGCTTCTGGTTTGTATTGCGGCAACCAGTTGATTTGCAGAGTGCCTTGATAACGGCTGTCATGCAGCGCCCTGGCTCCCCAAGCAGACAGTTTCAGTACGGCTGGTCCACTCAAGCCCCAGTGCGTAATTAGTAATGGCCCGCTTTGCTCGAATTGCTCATCATTGCTTGTCCGCAAGCGCACTCGGACTGAGGAGGCAGAAACACCTGCTAAGTCGTGCAGACGCGGATCGGAAACATTAAAGGTAAACAAAGAAGGTACAGGAGGCGCTACTTTGTGACCCAACTGTTTAGCGAGTTGATACCCTTGGGGACTGCTCCCTGTGGTGAGCAAGAGGCGATCGCAACTGAGGGTCTGCCCAGACTTTAACGCCACCTCAAAGCCGGAATCTAAGCGAGTAATTTCCGCCACCGGAACTCCAGTGCGAATCTCCACTCCCGCCGCCTTAGCCGCATGAATGAAGCAATCCACAATGGTTTCCGAATCATCGGTGGTAGGAAACATTCGCCCATCAGCTTCGGTTTTCAGTTCCACACCATGCTGATCTAGCCAAGCAATCATGTCTCGTGGCTGGAAACGGGTGAAAGCTCCCCGTAAAGCTTTGCCACCCCTGGGGTAGTACTGCGTTAAAACGGCTGGGTCAAAACAGGCATGGGTCACGTTGCAGCGCCCGCCCCCTGAAATTCTAACTTTGGGCAAAAGTTGACGGCCTGCTTCTAGCAGCATGACTTGCGCGTGGGGGTGCGCCTCAGCACAGGCGATCGCGCCAAAAAAGCCTGCCGCTCCGCCCCCAATCACTAAAACTTTTAACGGTCGTGAAGACAAAGGAATTCTAACCCTGATTGCAAATCCTTGATTCTAGGCTAACGCTTCAGTTCCACAAAAAGCTGAAGCCAGCGCTAATCTCTCTTTTTGCCGTCTCCCTTCTCCTGCTCTTTAGCTCGCTCCTTTTCTTGTTTTTCTGCTTCTCGTGCTGCTTCTGCGGCTCGTTCTTCTGCCTCTTGCTGTTGCTCTGCGGCTTTTTCGTCTGGCGGTTCAGGAGGAATGTTCTCAGATTCTGGGGGTAGAGAGGGACTAGTTGACGGAGGTGCAGGTTCTAAGTCGCCTTCTGGTTCAGGAGAGGTTGGAGCGGGCGGTTCAGGCTCGTCGGGGGGTGATGGCTCAGGAGCCTCTGGTAGCACCGGGGGTGTAGGAGTAGAGATGGCTTCTGGAGCGGGAGTTGCAGCTTCTTGAGTTGGAGCTGGGCTGGAAGGCGGAGCGACAGGACTCGGTTGGGCTACGGATGGGTTTGAAGTGGAGGGTTGTCTGGCAACTAAGGCTCCTACCGTTGCAGCTACGATCGCTGCCAGTCCACCAATCAGCACGTACCGCCAGAGTTGGGAGCGAGGAGATGCAGCAACGACCGTAGGAACTGACCGAGGAGCTGGCCGAGAAACTGGCCGATGTTGTGGAATTACGGCCACCGTTGCCGCTTGGGTGGTAGCGGAGGGAGTTGGCTGACTGGCAAATTGAGAGTCAGGTAGCAACTGGAGCCACTCATCAACACTGGCTGGGCGTAATTGAGGTTCGACCGCCATGCCCCTGACGACCGCTTGGTTGACCCTAGCACTCAAGTCCGATCGCCACTCTCTGGGTTCTCGGAGGGGTTGGCGATCGCGAAGAATTGAGGGGGCAGGGACTTGAGCTGTCAGCAGCATGTAGAGAGTGGCTGCTAAGCCATAAACATCAGTGGCAGGGGTGCGCTTCTCCTGGGGCAGATATTGCTCAATGGGAGCGTAACCAGGTGATACGAAGCTGGTATGAGTCTGCACCGCTCCCGGCGAAAACTCCCGCGCAATGCCAAAGTCGATCAAAATCACTTGATCGGTTCCTTGGCGCAAAATCAAGTTCTGAGGCTTCACATCTCGGTGCAGTAGACCATTCTGATGGACAACTTTTAGTGCTAGCCCAATCTGACGAATATAGTGAATCGCAGTAGCCTCGCCCAGGGGCGTATTCGGCAGAACGACAGCATCCAAGGTAGCTCCGGGAATATACTCCATCACAATGAAGGGCAGACCGTTTTCTGTGAAGAAGTCCATGACCCGAACAATATTGGGATGGATACACAACGCTAGCCTTTTCGCCTCATCCTGAAACTGCTGTTGCGATTGAGCAAAGTTGGGATCTCGGCGGAGAGACGCATCAAGCGTTTTGATCACCACAGGTTGCGCCAGCGAGTGCAGGATGGCTTTATAGGTAACGCCAAATCCGCCGCGCCCCAGCTCTTGTTCAACTGTATACTTGCCGTTTTGGAGGTGACTACCAACTAGAGTGCTCATACCGCGTTTAGAACCACAAACCTGCGACCTCAATCAGCCTAACCTGCGATCGCTGACTCTAAACACTAGCCTCATAATTACTGAATGTTCTTCGACTAACCTAGTGAAATTGCAGCGATAAACTCCAGCGAAGCCGACTAGCTGAAATCAAGCTGCCGTAATCCCACTCATCTGACCATTTGAGGTTGCCTTTACTACGTCAGCACACTAGCATTCCTAATTGTTGAACTCCACTTCTGCTACGTAGAAATACAGCTCGGACTTCCTATTTTCAAGGGCTGTTAAAGATTTTTTTGTCCGAAAGCTCTTCATCCTTGTGCTTGCTAGCTTAGTAAAGCCGTCATCTCTCTGTAAATACTTATACAACTGAGACGGCCCAATCACTAGCGTCTATCATCCTTGGGATATCAGAGAATAACCATGCGATTCACTTCCTTCACGAAGCTTCCTCTACTGGCAGTTAGCCTACTGGCACTTTCGGCGATTCCTGCCCAAGCCGCAAATTGCTCCGCTGGCACAGTCACTGCCTTTGGCCTTGGTACTTCCACCTCTTGTATCGGCTCATTCGATGGTAATGATGCTCAAGGAGATGGCTCAGGAGCACTCTTTGGTAAGTTATCAACCGGAGTTTTTGCAGGAATTACGGATTGGGCCTTTGTCGGCAAATCAGATGCGGGGGCCTTTGATGTTACCTCTGGCAACTCTGGCACTTGGAGCGTTGATACCGCTTTAACAGGTCCGTTTGTGCTCAGCTTGAAAGCTTCCAATTCCTGGAGCGCTTATTTCTTCGATGGCTCCAGCGATCCTTTTTCCGTGCTGAGTGGCAAGTGGTCCACAGCTGGAGTGTCTACAAATCGCAAAGGCATCGCTCAAGACCTATCGCACGCCACAATTTATCGAGCTGTGGTCAAGACCCCAGAAGAACCCACCAGTGTCCCGGAACCTTCCGCAACTGCAGCGCTTGGATTGGTTGCGATTGGTACCTTCGCATGGCTTAAGCACAAGCAGAGTTAGAACGCCGGGTTGAGCCAGTTCCCAAGACATCAAGTCCACTAATATTTGATGTGATCGAGTTCTAGCGATCGCTGGCTTTTCCTCATTAATTTGCCACAGTGCCCTGAATGCCCTAAATTGTTGAGGTTTAAGATTCCTGTGGCTCAAAATCGTCTTTAGTAGCTCCACATAGCGGGCAAATCCAATCCTCTGGTAAATCGGCAAAGGCGGTACCGGGAGCAATTCCTGAGTCTGGATCACCTACGGCTGGATCATAAACGTAGTTACAAACTGTACAGACGTAGCGCTGCATCTTCACTCCTGCCAATCACTGTGCTGCCATCGTACAAGCTCATCGCATTTACTTGCATAAAGAAGCGGCAAAATTCTAGAGTGATACAATTCCTGCATCCAGCTAGCAGTCCGAAAAACTCATGGCTATGAGACGCAGCAGAAGTGTTGCAACTGGCTTTTTGAAGGATTTTCAAAAATTTGCGCTGAAAGGAGTTTTCTAAGTTTTGCGATCGCTAAAACTTTGCGACAAGACTTTGCCAAAACAGCTATGAATCCTAGGCAGTTTTGGGATTGCTAGGATTTAAGGACAAGAGCTAAGGATGACTGGGCTAGTAATGGATGGCCTAGTTAATCCAAACTCATGTTTTGGCAAAGTTATCCAGGCAAAGAGGCAGAAATGGTACAGGATTGGTGGCAAGTAACCTTTCCACAGGGCCGACAGCAAATCCAGATTTTAGATGCGAATGGTTATCCAGTAGCGATCGCCTATGGAGAAAAAGGCAGCGGCCCACCCCTAATTTTGGTGCATGGCGCTGCTAGCTGGAGTTATGCTTGGCGAGATTTGATTGATCCGTTATCGCAGCACTTTCGGGTCATTTGTTTTGATGCCAAAGGTTATGGTTTTTCTGAGCAGATTCGCCACTCTGAAGTTCCAGGACATCAACTTGTGGAGTTGGCGCGAATTATTCAAGCGTTGTGTCCCGAACCTGCGATTGTCGTGGGCCAGTCATTAGGAGCTTTAACTGCGATCGCTTTAGCGGAAACCTATCCAGAATTAGTCGCTCAGTTGGTGGTGATCAATGTCCCCATTTTTCCAAAGCGCTTGCCGACTTGGGGGATGCAGTGGATGGCCGATATCCCGCTGCCGTTGGTGCAATGGGTAGATGAATTGCAGCTAGCGCGTCCAGTCAGGCCACTGGTGCATTTACTAGTAAAAATTGCTCGCCTCGAAGTAATGGTAGACCCCACCTCTACATCTCCAGAGGAAATTTATTGGTTGACCTACCCTTACACTGAGATTCCAGGGGCCATGACGCAATTTGCCGTAGATATGCGCCAATCTGCCCGCGAAATTCAGGCACTGCTGGCAGGACAGCCGAACCAAATTACACCGATTCAAGATAATCTAGGCGCGATCACTTGTCCAACTTTGATTCTTTGGGGCAAAGACGATCGCTGGTTTCCCCTGAGTAATGGGGAGGAACTGCATGCTCGCCTGCCTCATGCTCAATTTCAAGTCATTATCAATTGTGGACACGACGCGGCTGTATGCTGCCCAGATGCTATTAGTGACGCAATTCTTCACTTTTTGAGTGATTCTCACCTACCACAACCCACAAGTTCCTCACCAGCTTAATGCTTGTGATAGAAGCCCTTAACGCGATCGCTCAGCCATAATTCTCTCTACAAACCGTAAAACTGAGTGCGAGAGCGTTTATGCCAAGAGAAGTTACTGATGCTGAGGGAATTACCTGGAGCTGTATTCAAGCTTATGCGGGTCTTTCCCAAACCGCCGAGAATCAGGAAGCCGCGAAAGTCAACGAAGACAAAGATACCTATCGAGTGGTCTGCACTCCGAGTGGTGGAGCACAATCGGTACGGCTAGAGTTACAAGGCGATTGGGAAAGCTCTTACTCTGATGATCAACTGCTGCAAGAGATTGCAAAACAGCGGCAAGCAGAGAGTTAAGCGATCGCGGTTTACGGGAGTGCCAGAGGTAACGCTTAGTGGCTGAGAAGCAACCGTTTGAGATTGAGGTAGCGATCGCCCAGATTCGGCAAGCTGTAGAACCTTTACCTAAAGCTGCATTGTTTGAACTCGCTGAGGAAGGCTATAACTCTGTCTTCGAGCTTTTGCTGGCTTGCATGATCTCGATTCGCACTCGCGACGAAACCACCTTACCCGTATCACGTCGCCTCTTCCAACAAGCTCGGACTCCCGCAGAAGTGAGCCAACTCGCGATCGCCGAAATTGACCAACTGATTAGCGACTCCACTTTTCACGAAGGCAAAGCTCCTCAGATTCACGCGATCGCCCAACAAGCCGTAGCGGAACATAACGGAGTGTTACCCTGCGACCTCAACACCCTACTTTCTTTCAACGGCGTTGGCCCTAAATGCGCTCATTTGGTTTTGGGGATTGCTTGCAACCAGCCTTACATCAGCGTGGATATTCACGTCCATCGCATCACCAACCGCTGGGGCTATGTCCACACCCGCACGCCAGAAAAAACCTTGGCAGCACTAGAGAAGCAGCTACCACCCGAATACTGGATCGAAATTAATCGATTGCTGGTGCCCTTTGGCAAACATATTTGTACAGGCGATCGCCCCCGTTGTTCTACTTGCCCAGTTCTGGAAATGTGCCAGCAGTTTGGCGTAGAGGCCCACCGTTAATAACGGCTTTAATTAGAGAGAAGTTGAAGACCTGACTACAAGTGCTTATTGAGTATCTATGGTTGAAGAATCGATCGCTGTTACGTCACCTAGCAAATTAGCGGTAATTAAACGAGCAGTACCGGAGCTATGCCAGTAAGCACCATGAGCATCAGTCACTCCTATAGCCATCGCTGCCTGGGCTTGGCCGAAAGTCCGTGCGCCTCGCTCCGCAGCATTGGCATCAGCCCAAATATATTTATCGCGAAAAAATAGGCCTGGAATAGATTTGCTATTGAGGCTGGCTTGAATGGGATAAGCAATAATATCTGAGGAATGAATAATATTAGTCCACCTTAAAGGGCTAGCTTGATACTTCCGAGCAAAATTTTCTATTGTTTCAAACTTAACGTTAAGCATCATATTAAAAAACAAGATGGGCGAGCCCATTTTTGTAATGCTTCTAAGCTTTGGCTCCTCATTTTTTACGACTCCCAGCAAGGCACGAATTTCATAGGCTGGATCATCAGATTCAAAGTTTTGCTCAGAAAACAAAACATCCCATAGAACTACGCTGCCTAGTGAGTGAGTAACAATGTGAATTTCATCATCTTCAGGATGCGCCCTGACAAACTTATAAAGTTGCTCAGCAATAATCTCTCTAATATCCTTGCCCTTGCTGGTGTTGAAGTAGGTGAGAATGTCGCCAAAAAATTGAGAGATAAAATCTTCTCTAAATTCTTGATAGCGAAAGACATCTCCCACATCTACTTGTGGATAATTCTTTTTGAGTTCTTGTAAATCTTGATGAATCCAGTGCCATAGTTGTCCTGTTTGCTTGTACACAACACCCCAGAAGCTTGAGTAAAAATGTGGCAAGGCTTCGTTTCGCCGCGTAAACTCTCTTTTCAAGAGATTTTGTAGATGCTTGGAATAGTCAGCATCTTTTGTAGCAACACCGTGGATGAAGAATACAAGCACTTGTTATAGACCTCACTTGACTAATAGGCTACCTGGGGTTTTCTCCACTTACAGCAGTTCTCAGATGATATAGACCACAGTGAGCGAACCAGCCAAGAGCATCCTCATCAGAAATGCACTCGTTGAGCACCTTGCTTAATGCTTGGTCGAGTGCTTCGCTAGTTCGAGCTTTCGCCGAGCGTAACAGTTGCTTGAGTTTCGACCAACATAACTCGATTGGGGAAAGGTCGGGGGCTAAGTACAGAACAAAAATTGTAGAGCCTCGGAAAACTGATCTCCTTTGTGTTCCAAGTTGAGGACGATGTGACGCAGATGGTCAAATCCATAGCGAAACAGGCTCTTGGCTCTGCGCCCATGCTTCTTAACCACCAATGGCTTGAGCTGATGCAACCACTCCCCCGTCAGGAAGATCCAGCAGAGCACTAAGGAGAGCAACGCCAGCAGCTTATTGAGTCGCTCTCCATCGCTGAGGTGGGTCGATTCCAAGCAGAACCCTCGACTCTTGAAGATGCCAAACAGGGTTTCAATCCCCCAGTGCTTGGCATAATCTGTAATTCCAGTTTGTTGGCAAAAGCGCTCACAGAGCTCTGCCAAAAGGGCATCGGGTTGAGCCTGGACTAAGACTGCAACGATGGGTAAGTGCTCCTGACCCAACTTGGCAACGGTTCCTCCTCCATGAGGTTTGGGTTGCACCGTTCCTGTTGCACGATAGTGTCGCATCAAGTCTCTGCCAAAGGATAAGCTGACCTTGAAGCGCTTTGCTAGTTGGCGCTGCGAGCCTTCTTTTGCCTCATAGGCGTTAAGAATTCGTTGCCGTAAATCCACAGACAGGGGGCAGGCATGAGTGGCTATTTCCTCATCTTGCCAGACTGACTTAGGCTACCAAGCTGTGGCTTACTCAAGCAATAACTACTGTAAGATGGCGCTGAGCTGGGTGACCCAGAGTGGGTGATAGCTGCGTTAAACCGAAGGAGCTGAATCTGAAGCCAGCGATCGAGAGCAATCTGGAGCACTACTGATCGCTCGGTTTCTACCCTCAGATTTTGCTCGCAACAAATTTTGATCGGCCCGTCGCAGCAAACTAATGCCTTTAGAGTCATCCTCTGCTTCTAAGGAAGCAATACCAGCGCTAATCGTGGCGTGGATTTCTAAGGTTGGATCGATTCTAAAAGTTTGCTCACTAATCAGACGGCAAATGCGTTGCCCCACGATAGGAGCTTCATGACCATCGGTGTTGCTCAAAATAATGACGAATTCTTCGCCGCCGTAACGAAAAGGGGTGTCATAGAAGCGGAGATTATGCCGCAGACGAGCCGAAAGCAGCTTCAGCATGCGATCGCCCACCAAATGTCCATAGGTGTCATTGATCGCTTTGAAATAATCCACGTCCAACATCACCAAGCTCAAAGGCAACGTGCGAGTTCGGGCGTTCTGGATTTGGCGTGGCAACTCCCACTCCAACGCTCGACGGTTATTGAGTTCAGTCAGAGGGTCGGAAAGGGCGATCGCTGACAGTAAATCATTGGCCCGCATCAACTCTCGATGATTTCGTACCACTCGCAATCCCGCTTGGACTTGAGCTTGGAGGAGACGATTTTGTCTCGCCGACAATTCTGCCACAACCAAGCTGCCATGCTGAACACTCAAATTCATCACTAAGTAAGCATCGGCTCCTCGTTCTAAGGCCTCTGCCGAACACTCCACCGCTTGACTAGAAATCTGGGAAACGGCCTCACTCAGCCTTGGGGCATCATCTGCTAGCAACAGACAATAAATCCAGGCCAGCCGAGACTGTTCCTTAATTTGCTGGCATAAATAGAGGCTGTCGGAACTAGCCTGTAAGATTAGCAAATCGGGCTGCTGAGCCTGAATCAGCGGAATTGCCTCGTTGGCGCTCGTTGCTGTTTCGATGGTGCAGTCTGCCAAATCGCCAACCCGATCTAGCAGGGCGGCTAGAAAATAATTTTCTCCAACTATCAGGATCGAAGCAGTCATTGGCGTTTTAGAAGCCTAGTGAAAAAATCAAGGCCGTAACCTTAGCAAAGCCAAGACTTTGCTACTGCTGTTAACGCCTAGATCTCGCAAATCCGCCTTAGGAGTGGCATCCCACCTCTAAGTGTTATTGAGTATACTCAGGCTGAAACTATCTACACCTACCATTAACGACCATCCGCAACCAGCAGTTGAATTACTGATTCCCTTGATAGGTTAGGGCTTTCAGCCTAAGCTGAAGCCGTATATTTCCCGGGGAAGACAAATGATCAGGTGTACTTGGGTTCCATGCTCACAACATTCCTCTTGAGAATCTTGATGCTACCAAGCCTAGAGTTGGGCGAATCATGCGGCATCATAGATGAGAGGTCATTGTTCAGTCTGAATTCGCTTTAAAAAGGTTCCATGTTTACCCCCCTCAGCGGCACTCAAATTCGGCAAAAGTTTCTTGATTTTTATGCAGCCAGAGGCCATCAGATACTACCGAGTGCCTCGTTGGTTCCCGAAGATCCGACGGTGCTGCTGACGATCGCGGGTATGTTGCCCTTTAAGCCGATTTTTTTGGGACAGCGATCGCCTGAGTTTCGCAGAGCGACGACATCTCAAAAGTGTATCCGCACTAATGATATTGAGAACGTGGGTCGGACCGCCCGCCACCACACTTTCTTTGAAATGTTGGGCAACTTCAGCTTTGGCGATTATTTCAAAGAGCAAGCGATCGCTTGGGCCTGGGAACTGGCGACTGAAGTCTTTGGGTTGCCTCCAGAACGCTTAGTCGTGAGTGTGTTTGAGGAAGACGATGAAGCGTTTGCGCTGTGGCGGGACAAAATCGGCATTCCGGCGTATCGGATTCAGCGTATGGGTGAGAAGGACAACTTCTGGGTATCTGGCCCCACCGGACCTTGCGGCCCCTGCTCAGAAATCTACTACGACTTCCACCCAGAAAAGGGCGATGCCCACATTGACCTCGAAGATGACACTCGGTTTATCGAGTTCTACAACCTGGTGTTCATGCAGTACAACCGGGACGCCGAAGGCAAACTGACCCCACTGCAAAACCAGAACATTGATACCGGGTTGGGCCTAGAACGAATGGCTCAAATCCTTCAGCAAGTCCCGAACAACTATGAAACTGATTTAATTTTTCCCATTATTAAAGCCGCTGCAGAAATCGCGGGGATTGATTACGCTCAGGCCGACGAGTCTACCAAAGTCTCGCTGAAGGTAATCGGGGATCACGTCCGGTCAGTTGTCCACATGATCACGGATGGCATTACCGCTTCTAATATCGGTCGGGGTTATGTTTTGCGGCGCTTGATTCGTCGGGTAGTGCGACATGGCCGACTGATTGGCATTGAAGGTGAATTCACCACACGAGTCGCAGAAGCTGCGATCGCCTTGGCAGAAGCCGCCTATCCGAATGTACGGCTGAAGGAAAACAGCATCAAAGCAGAGTTGCAGCGCGAAGAAGCCCAATTCCTCAAAACCCTCGATCGCGGGGAGAAACTGCTGGCAGAAATTTTGGAGCGGGAGAAAACTCAAGTTTCTGGTCCCGATGCCTTCAAGCTCTACGACACCTACGGCTTCCCGGTCGAACTTACCCAAGAGATTGCTGAGGAGAAAAACCTCACCGTGGATCTAGAAGGGTTTGAGGCCGAAATGGAGAAGCAGCGCGATCGCTCTCGTGAAGCCCACGAAACCATTGACCTGACTGTCCAAGGCTCTCTGGATACTCTGGCTGAGCATGTGCATGCCACCGAGTTTCTGGGTTATGTGGAACGCTCGGCCACGGCTCAAGTTGCCGTATTGCTAGTCGATGGCAAATCGGCTGAAGCCGCAGAAGCAGGCACCGAAGTCCAGATCATCTTAGACAAAACGCCCTTCTACGCCGAATCCGGGGGACAGGTAGGCGATCGCGGCTATCTTTCGGGGGATGCAGTGCTCGTGCGCGTCCATGATGTGAAGAAAGAATCAGATTTCTTTGTCCACTTCGGGCGGATTGAGCGAGGCACGCTGCAAGTGGGCGGTACGGTCACAGCGCAAATTGACCAAGCTTGTCGGCGGCGCGCCCAAGCCAACCACTCCGCCACCCATTTATTGCAAGCTGCGTTGAGGAAATTGGTGGATGACTCAATTTCTCAAGCAGGTTCTCTTGTGGCCTTCGATCGCTTGCGCTTTGACTTCAACTGCCCTCGCCCTCTGACTCCAGAAGAAGTGCAACAAGTTGAGGAGCAAGTCAACCTCTGGGTGGCCGAAGCGCATACAGCCCAAATTGAGGTGGTACCCATCGCTGAAGCCAAAGCCAAAGGGGCGATCGCGATGTTTGGCGAGAAGTACGGCGATCAAGTTCGCGTGCTGGATTTCCCTGGTGTTTCGATGGAGTTGTGTGGCGGTACCCATGTCAGCAACACCGCAGAAATCGGCGTGTTCAAAATCATTTCGGAAACGGGGGTTGCCTCCGGCGTGCGGCGGATTGAGGCGGTGGCAGGTCCCTCCGTGTTGGACTACCTGAATGTCCGCGATCGCGTGGTGCGGGATCTGAGCGATCGCTTCAAAGCCAAGCCAGAAGAACTCACCGATCGTGTCACCAGTTTGCAGAATGAACTGAAAAACACCCAGAAGCAACTGGAAACCGCTAAAGCTGAACTGGCGCTCGCCAAATCAGATCAATTGCTGGGCCAAGCTGAATCTGTTGGGACCTTCAAGCTCTTGGTGGCGCAACTAGAAGGTGTAGATCCGGAATCGCTGAAGACTGCGGCAGAGCGCTTAGCGCAGAAACTTGGTGAGGGTGCAGTCGTGCTAGCTTCAGTGCCTGAACCCGACAAAGTTAGTTTGGTCGCCGCGTTTAGCCCTGGCGTGGTCAAGTCTGGTTTGCAGGCAGGTAAATTTATTGGCGCGATCGCCAAACTCTGTGGCGGTGGTGGTGGTGGCCGACCTAACCTAGCGCAGGCAGGCGGACGGGATGCTAGCAAACTACCTGAAGCCCTTGCTGAAGCCCGCGAGCAGTTGCATCGCAGTTTAAGCAATGCCAACTAACAAGCCAGAAGATATCAGAGGTTAGACTCCTGGTATCTCTGGTACGTCAAACAGGCCAGCTTCTGTACAAACCGCTGATAGAGGCTGGTCCCAAGCATCAACAGGTAAGTTTGCTAGGCAAGCAAACTCGAACACAATGCCAATTGTAGGTTTGGTAGCCCAGGCTGGGTCACTCAGCAGGCGATCGTAAAAACCACCGCCATAACCGAGCCGATACCCTTGGCGATCGCAAGCTACAGCAGGGACCAAAATCAAATCAACTTGCTCAGGTTCTAGAGCGGGGCAGTCGGGATGAGGCTCTTTAATTCCATAAGCTCCCGACTGCAAAGGCAAATTGCTGGTAGCGGACCAAGCATGCCAGAACAGAGACTTACCGACACAGCGCGGAAAGCCCCAAACGCGATCGCTAGCCTGATTGATTAAAGGCATCAAATCTGGTTCTTGGCGAAAACTGAAGTAAGCCAAGATAGTTTGGGCTTTAGCAAATAGAGAAGCTGCTTGTATTTGGAGACATAGGCGATCGCTCTTGGCTCGCCAATCCTGAGTTTTGATCGCTTGTCGCTGTTGCAACAAAAGTCGCCGTAACTCTACTTTTTGATTGCGTGAGTCGCTCTCAGACTTCACAGTTAAAGATTCCTTACATCCAGATCGGCGACAACAGCTCAGTAGCAGCAGCTTAATCTAACCAGCCTGACAGTCGCGGCGATCGCTCCTATAGCTGAATCGTTAAACTGATACTAGAAGCTACTGAGACTCGTAAATAAAGGTTGCACAAGAGACGCTTTATTGAGGGGTTTGTCATCCTATAGAGGTAGATATAGAATTGCTACTCTTTGGGTGGCAGTCTGTTGCCTTGGGCACAGTGTTGTTATGGTGCAAATCCCATATTTTGTCAGTCTCCATCAAAATTTAGCACTGGTGCAATTATTCCATTGGTTCTTCTTTCCTCTCAGCTCCCTTGGTCCGAGCAGGCCAAGCCCAACCCATTCAAGCGTTCATCCAAGAGTATGAACAAGAGGCATCCATGAAGGTTGATACTACCGCGTCGGGCGTGATCTTGATCGTGGATGACATCCCCGCTAATTTGGGAGTTTTATTCGATTTTCTGGCCGATACTGGGTTTCAAGTCTTAATCGCTGAGGATGGCGAAAGTGCTTTGCAAACCGCTGAGTATGCCTCTCCCGATTTAATCCTACTCGATGTACTGATGCCAGAAATTGACGGTTTTGAAACTTGCCGTCGGTTGAAGTTGAACTACGCCACCCAAGACATTCCGGTCATCTTTATGACGGCCCTGACCGAGACCATCGATAAAGTCAAAGGTCTAAATTTAGGAGCGGTCGATTACATCACCAAGCCACTACAACACGAAGAAGTGTTGGCACGGGTGAAATTGCATCTCAACTTGCGGAATTTAACGAAGCAGTTGCAAGCCCAAAATCTACAGTTAGAGCAGGAAGTGGTTGAGCGCAAACGGATCGAAGCAGATTTGCGTCATCATACCGCTGAGTTGGCCGAGTGGAAAAATCGTTACGAAGCGATCATTCAAGCCAGTGGGCAAATTCTCTTTGACTGGAATTCGCAGACCCACGAAGTCACTTACGGCGGCAACTTAACTGCTATCTTGGGCTACTCGCCAGAGGAAATGGCAGGTGGGCTCGATCGCTGGGTCACTCTCATCCATCCTGAAGACCGTAGCCGCTTTCACGCAGAAATCGATCGCGTCATCGTCACGAAACAGCCCTTTCACCAAGAATTTCAGGTTGCTCGCCAAGACGGTACTTACATCACAGTCGAGAGCAAGGGTTATTTCTTTGCTGACAGCGATGGTCAGGCAAGCCAGATGGCAGGGTTCATTGTAGATATTAGCGATCGCAAGCGCCACGAAGAAGCGTTGCGTGAAACCAGCCAGATGCTCCAAGCACTGATCCAAGCATCTCCTTTGGCGATCGTCGTGCTTGATCCAGAAGGACGAGTGCAAGTGTGGAACCCAGCCGCCCAAGAAATTTTTGACTGGAGCGAATCAGAAGTTTTGGGCGAAATTTTGCCCATCGTACCTGCGGCTAAGCAAGGAGAATTTCGGGCATTTCGGCAACGGGTGTTCCAAGGAGAATCTTTTACAGGCGTAGAGGTAAGTCGCCAAAAGCGAGATGGTTCCTTTCTAGAACTCAACCTCTCTGCCGCCCCACTCCGCAATGCACAAGGTGAAGTGACGGGCGTGATTGCTATGTTGCTAGATGTCACTGCCAAAAAACAATTGGAGTCTCAAGCCCTCCGAGCCCAGCGGATGGAAAGCATTGGTACTTTAGCCAGCGGCATTGCTCACGACCTCAACAACTTGCTTACTCCTATTCTGTCGTCGGCCCAACTGCTCCTCATGCCGACAAAGCTGCCAGAAGCTAAAAAGCAGCAATTGCTAAAAACAATGGAAGCTAGCACCAAGCGAGCCGCTGCTCTGGTCAAGCAAGTGCTGCTGTTTGCGAGGGGCGTAGAAGGTAAGCGCATTACCCTGCAAATGTCTCACCTCATTACAGAAATTAGACAAATTACTCAAGAAACCTTTCCTAGATGGATTGAAGTTGAAGTCGAGGTAGACCCAAACCTCTGGATGGTATCTGGCGACACGACTCAACTGCATCAAGCCCTGCTCAACCTCTGCGTCAATGCCCGCGATGCCATGCCCAATGGAGGCATCTTGAAGATTGCGGCTACTAATATCTGGCTAGATGAAGAATACGCCCAGCTCAATATTGATGCCAAAGTGGGGCCTTACGTTCTCATTACCGTAACTGACACGGGAACTGGGATTCCTCCCGCCATTATTGATCGTGTGTTTGAACCTTTTTTCACCACGAAAGAGGTGGGTCAAGGCACAGGACTAGGGTTATCAACCGTCGTGGGAATTGTGAAAGGTCACGGTGGGTTTGTCCAAGTTCAGAGCCGAGTTGGTCAAGGCACAGAGTTTAAGTTGTACTTGCCGATCGCCCAAACTTATGACCTCAAACCGGACGCAACTGAGTACGACGAACTCAAAGCTGGGCATGGTGAAGTTGTACTAGTAGTTGACGACGAAGAGGCAATTTGTGAAGTCACCAAAACTTCCCTGGAGTACTACGGTTATAAGGTTTTGACGGCCAAAGATGGAGTAGAAGCGATCGCCATATATGTACGTCACCAAAGCGAAATTAATGTGGTGCTCGTCGATATGATGATGCCGTCGATGGATGGCCCCACCACGATTCGGACGCTGCAAAAAATTAATCCTCAAGTCAAGATCATTGGCGTCAGCGGGCTGATTTCTCATTGCCCGATGACTGAGTTTGCCAATAGCAACAACGTCAAGAGCTTTTTACCCAAGCCTTACACCTCAGAAGAGTTACTGCAAAACTTACGAGTTGTACTGACGACTTACTAAAAAACCAGACTAACTGTCACCATCCCTTCCTCAGTGTTGTTATGATGCAGCTAATTTTCATTTAGATTCAGTGAGCCTGTGGCCTACGACTCCATGACTGACACCATCCTCGACGTTCGCAACTTGCACGTTCAGTTTCAGACCGATGAACGGTTGATTAAAGCAGTAGATGGAATTTCCTTTGAGGTTAAACGCGGACAAACCCTAGGGATTGTGGGAGAGTCAGGGTCAGGCAAATCGGTCACGTCTCTAGCAGTGATGGGGTTGGTGCCTTCACCGGGTAGAGTGGCAGGTGGCGAACTTTGGTTCCAAGCGGCAGAGAGCGATACAGGGGCGATCGATTTGGTCAAGGTGCCGCCCAGCCATCGCCGCACTTATCGGGGCAACCAAATTTCCATGATTTTCCAGGAACCGATGAGTTCGCTGAATCCAGTCTATACCTGTGGATTTCAGCTCACCGAAGCGATCCGCCTGCATCAAAACATTTCTGAGGCAGAAGCTCGACGGCAAGCGATCGCCCTCTTGCAAGAAGTGAAGCTGTTACCCAGTGACGAAGAACTGAAACAGCGTTACTTAGAAGAACTGCCTCAAAGTGAGTTAGCACATCCCTCGAGTGAAGCTGAGCTAAATCGTCATATTAATCAGCAAAAGCAAAGCATCTTAGACCGCTACCCTCACGAACTCTCGGGCGGTCAGATTCAGCGAGTGATGATTGCAATGGCAATTAGCTGCAACCCCAGCTTGTTGATTGCCGATGAACCTACCACAGCCTTAGATGTCACGGTGCAAGCCACTATTCTAGATTTGCTGCGGGAACTGCGCGATCGCCGCAACATGTCCATCATGTTCATTACCCACGACTTGGGCGTGATTGCGGATATTGCCGACACGGTGGCGGTGATGTATCAAGGCAGAATTGTGGAGTATGGCTCGGTCTGGCAGATTTTCTCTAGCCCCCAGCATCCATATACCAAGAGCTTGCTCACTTGTCGCCCCAGACCCGATCGCCGTTTGCAATTACTCCCTACCGTCTCCGACTTTATGGAAGTAGTCACCACTCCCAGCGGCGAGACTGTCATCCAAGAAAAGCCAACGGATATGTTCCAAGCGGTGCGGAACGCGGCCGAGATGAGTGATTTTGACCTAGACCATCGGCTCACCGAACTGCAACAGCAATCACCTTTGTTATCGGTGCGAGACTTACAAGTCGCGTTCCCTGTGCGAGGAGTTTGGGGAGAAACCAAGCGCTACGTCATGGCTGTGAATGGTGTCTCCTTTGATGTTTATCCGGGGGAAACTCTGGGCTTGGTGGGAGAATCGGGTTGTGGCAAAACCACCCTGGCCCGCACCTTGTTGCGCTTGATCGAGCCCACCCAAGGCCAAATTCTATTTGAAGGGCGACCTGCCCACAGCCTGGAGGGTCAAGCCTTACGGCAACTGCGGCAAGAAATGCAGATTATTTTCCAAAATCCCTTTGGTTCGCTGGACCCGCGCATGACTGTTGGCGCGGCGGTGATCGAACCACTCAAAATCCATCGTCGGGGCAATCAGCGGCAGAACCGGGAAAGAGCCGCTTACCTACTAGAGCGGGTCGGCTTAGATCCACAATTAATGCACCGTTATCCCCATGAATTTTCGGGTGGACAACGGCAACGGATTGCGATCGCGCGAGCATTGGCCTTAAACCCCAAGTTCATTATTTGCGATGAATCGGTTTCTGCGCTAGACGTATCGGTGCAAGCCCAAGTCCTAAACCTACTCAAAGAACTGCAAGGCGAATTTGGCCTCACCTACATCTTTATCTCTCATGACTTGAGTGTGGTGAAGTTTATGAGCGATCGCATCATGGTGATGAATCGCGGCAAGATTGAAGAAATTGGCCCAGCGGAGGCGATCTACCGCGAACCGAAACAACCTTATACTCGTCAGTTGATTGCAGCGATTCCAGTCGGTAGTCTAGAACGCATCCGAGAACGTCAAGTCGAGCGAGGCATTGCAGTAGGTTAATCTCGTATGCAGCGTTTCTTGAAGCCAAATTGCTTTTCCAGCCAGCGAGACCCAGACCCAGCGAGACCCAGACCATGAGTGAGACTATATCTGAGCTGATTCAGAACCTCAGCGATCCAGCCGTTGAGGTTCGGGCTGGCGCTGCCAAAACGTTAGGTGAACATGGTGCAACCGCCAAAGCAGCGGTTCCCGCTTTACTCAAGGCTGTTAACGATCGCTCTGCGGCAGTCAGAGACTGTGCGATCGCCTCTCTCAGCAAAATCAACCTCGGCTCCACAGTTTCAGCTCTGATTCAGAATTTGGAGGATGAAGACGATCGGGTGCGGACCAGTGCCGCTAGAGGCATTTCTACGATGGTCGAGCGCTTCGAGTTGCCAGCTTCGACCAAACAGCAGGTGTTTCAAGCTCTAGCCCAAGCCGTAAATAACCGTAGTTGGTTTGTTCGTTCTACGGTGATGGCGACGCTGGGTGAGTTGGCTCCTGTAGATGAAGTGCTGCCGATTTTGATCGCGGGCTTAGCCGACGCAGAAGCAGAAGTTCGTCAAGATGCCGCGATCGCGATTCAGTGCTTTGGAGATGAAGCCGAGGCAGCCGTGCCTCACCTGATCGATGCCTTTTGGCATGACATTGAGGTTTACGCAGCTTCGGCGCTAGGCAGCATTGGCCCTGGAGCGCAAGCAGCCATCCCGCGTCTTTTAGAAGCGCTTGAGCGAGGGCATGAAGATCTGAGAGCGCGGGCGGCTGAAGCGATTGGAGAAATTGGTTCTGCTGCCGCCGTACCTGCATTAATCAAATTTTTGCAGCAGGAAGATGCAGGTCTCCGCCGAGCAGCGGCTGAAGCGCTTCAAGGTCTTGGCCCTGTCGCCACCGCTGCTGTCCCCAACTTGATTGTGGCGTTGGAAGACAAATCGGATGAGGTCAAGGCAATGGCGGCGAAAGCCTTAGGAGAAATTGAGTCGGAGAACACGGCGATCGCGGAGCTGCTCATGCCGTTGTTACAGGATGAAGCGGCATCAGTGCGAGCTAGTACAGCTTATGCCCTGCAACTCATGGGCAAGCATGCGGAAGTCGCTGTGCCTGCCTTGATCGAAGCCTTTAGGGATGAAGTGGAACGAGTCAGCCAAAGTGCTGCCAGAGCTTTAGCCGAAATTGCCACCCCCGAAGCTAAGGAAGCGATCGCTCGTTATCGTCAGTGGTCTTAAGTCCTGATTTGGCCTGTGCGTCCAGCGACGTTGACCACGGCTGCTACTAGCTCAGCGGGTTCAATGGGCTTAGGAATATGCATTTGGAACCCGGCTGAGAGTGCCTGGATGCGATCTTCCAACCTGGCATAGGCAGTTAGGGCGATCGCCGGAATGGTACCCCCTTGCTCCAACGCCAGTTCCCTCACTTTACGAATGAGGGCATAGCCATCTTCATGAGGCATGCCAATGTCACTCAGTAAGACATGCGGCTGGAGGCGCTCAATGGCCTCTAATGCTTCACTAGCAGAAGCGACAGACGTAACGCTAGCACCGCATTGCTCTAGGACAGCCGTCACTAATCTGCGTGCATCCACTTCATCATCCACCACTAGCACCTGCAAGCCATTTAGAGCAGCAGTACCTGGAAACCCGACATCATCGCCCGCAGTAGAGCGGAGCTTATCTAAATGCTTCAGTTCTCCGGGAATCATCATTAAAGGCAAGCTCACCTTAAAAGTAGCTCCCTTACCGTCGCCTGTGCTTTCCGCATAGACACTGCCCCCATGTAGCTCAACCAGGGTACGCACAATAGCTAACCCCAAACCCAGCCCGTTTTGCACTCTCGTGGTAGAACTATCCGACTGACTAAAGCGGTCAAAAATATAAGGTAGAAAATCAGCAGTAATTCCTTGACCTGTATCGCTAACTGTAATTTCTACGTGGGAATTAATACGCTCTAGACAGACTTGAACTTGGCCTCCCCCCGGCGTAAACTTCACGGCGTTAGAGAGCAAATTCCACATCACCTGCTGGAGTCGATCGGAGTCTCCAGAAACTGAGCCTGCGGACGGATCAAGAATAGTCTGAATCCGAATCGCTTTGGCATCAGCAGCAGGACGGACGACATCGATCGCGGCCTCTACTACAGCAGCAAGTTCTACAGGACGAACGTTGAGGCGCAGCTTACCTTGGATGATGCGCGAAATGTCTAAGATATCGTCAATTAGTTGGGCCTGAAGCTTTGCGTTACGCTCAATCGTCTCGATCGCATGCTCTGCCTTAGCTTCGTTGAGCTGGCGCGATCGCAGTAGCCTAGCCCACCCCAGCATGGCATTCAGCGGAGTCCGCAACTCATGAGAAAGAATAGAGAGAAACTCATCCTTGGCCCGATTTGCTGCCTCTAGTTGTTCAGTCCGTGCCGAAACCCGTTGCTCAAGTTCGGCATTCAGCGCTTGAATCTGCTTCTCGGCTTGCTCTCGCTCTAAAATCTGCTGTTGCAAAGCCTGATTTGCTGCCTTTAGTTGGGCTGGACTGGGCAATGCTAAGGCTTGAGGCACCAAAGGAATAAGTTCGAGCGCTGTGTAAACCGACACCATTGCTGTGGCAGCCTTGAGCGTGCCTGAGAGCCAGTAGGTAGGGTGCCACAGCGTCCAAATCTCCATTAAATGCGTAGTACCGCAGGCAATGATAAACGAGCCGAACAGGAGAAAGACCCAGCTAAACGGTAAGTCATCTCGCTTGCGGACAAAGTAAAGCAACGTAATGGGAATTGAATAATAGGCTAAAGCAATTAGAGCATCAGCTAATAAGTGAAGCCATACCAAACCTGGCTGCCATAAATAACAATGTCCGTGGGGAATGAAGGGTCCTGAAGAAAATAGGTTATTCAGGAAGGCTGGCATACGATTTTCCTGGGTACCGAGGCGATTTAAGCTGGTGGGCATGAATTAGGGTTGCGCTTGCTAGCAAGTATCTCCTATCAGTATTCCCGATAGTGCCCTTGCGCTTAATCGCTATTGGCTCTGCTAATACAGCAGAATCTATTCCTGGTAAATTTTAATACCTAATGTTTCGCAGTAAGTCCTTCATGGCGGGACTATTGAAGTTGCGATCGCTGCCTATGCCACACGCTTGGTCAACTCATTAAGATTTTACGGAGCTTAACCTGCCATTTTTGATTTGCACGACGGGGTGGTTAGACATTCTCACCAGTTGCTCATCATGAGTGGTCACGATCACCGTAATTCCAATCCCATTGAGCTTTTTCAGAATCTTGATCACCTGCCAAGAATTCTCTGAATCCAAGTTACCTGTAGGCTCATCGGCCAGCAATAGCGGTGGTGTACTAACCACAGCACGGGCAATGCTCACCCGCTGCTGTTCTCCCCCAGATAGTTCATCGGGGAAGCAGTCGGCTTTGTCTTGCAGACCCACCATCCGGAGCGTGGGCTGCAACCGTCGCTGAATTTCCTTGCGGGTATAGCCTTGAGCTTGCAGGACAAAGGCCACATTCTCAGCCACTGTCCGACGAGGAATCAGCTTGTAGTCTTGAAAGACAATGCCAATCCGCCGCCGCAGCAGCGACAAGCGATCGCCCCGCAGCTTGGATAAATTGTAGTCATCCACTACTACATCGCCTTGGTTCGGACGTTCTGCACCGTAAAGCAGCTTCAAAAACGTAGTTTTACCGGAACCAGACGGGCCAGTCACAAACAAGAAGCTGCCCCGCTTAACTTCTAAATTCACGCCTAACAAGCCACGACTGCCATTGGGATAAGTTTTCGTGACGCTTTGCAACTGAATGATCGGCTTGGTAGCAGCAGGTTGCGGCGTGGAGTTGTCTTGGGTCTGAGTGTCACTGAGCGGTGCCTGGAGGTGGGCATAAACATCGTTGGCTGGGGAACCAGAACTATTAGCAGCAGCCTGGGGAGATTTGCCGTGCAAAACCTGGGGCATAGAGAAAAACAGTGCCTTTGAGCAGCGTGATTGTGACGTAGAGATTATGGTAGCTGTTGGCTGACTGGATGTCTCTGGGTCAAGCGATAAATTAGGGCTCGAATTGCAAATTTTGGTAACGCTAGCATCCGTCGCCACCGCCAAGGTTCTTTATATAGCCGATAAACCCACTCCAAATGATTGTCTCGCAACCAAGCGGGGGCTCGCACTTTCTCCCCTGCCCAAATGTCGAAGCTACCACCCACCCCAATCCAAACGGCTTCTGGGCAGAGGTGACGATGCTCGGCAATCCACAACTCTTGACGAGGCACGCCCAAGCCGACAAAAATTAAGCGAGGTTGTAAGGTTTCCAGCATTTGTCGAAACTCTGGCTGAGCTTCGGCGGGAAGAAAACCATTTTGCACTCCCGCGATCGCTAAACCTGGAACTCGCTGTTGCCAATGATTCGCCGCAGTTTCCGCAACACCAGGAGCACCGCCGTAAAAGAACACAGACCAAGGCTCGGCTGCTTGTCCTGCGCGCTGTAAGAGGGCTTCTGCAAGTTCAATCCCTGGACACCGTTCTATCCGTCGCCCTTGCGATCGCAGGTACAGCACTACCCCAGCGCCATCGGGAATCACTAGCTCGGCTTGGCGAATAATGTTAGCTAAAGCAGGAGAATCTTCTGCCTGCATGGTCATTTCCGCATTGAGCGTGACGACATGTACCCCTCGTTTTTCTTGCAGCCGAGCGGCAAGCCAACCTGCATAGTCGTTCGATAGGTGAACTGGAAGGCCCAGTACAGGAAATGGTTTGAGTGCTTCAGACATGGACCGCACTTGCACTGCCTCACGCATCTAGTAATGGTTGTTGAGTAGCCCTCTCAGGCGCTAGATTTTACCGCACTCTAGCCCAGAGCGCTACTAAATTGCTGCTGGTTTCGCAGTTTTCGTTTCAACTACCCATTACAGGAGCGATCGCAACAGATCCTGACGAATTTCTGACAGGTTAACTTTATACACAAAAACTAGATCAATATACTGAAGTGCAAGGTATTTCAAGTGAAGCGAATTACCCAATTCCCAGAGGAAAGATCAGGTTTTGTCAACTCAATTATTTAAGGATGGTCAGGGCTCAGTAGGTGACTAAATTCAAGTCTAAAGATACTCAACTTATTGCAAGTACTTGTACTTTTGTACTTAGTGAAAGGCTAATCGTGTAGGAGTGCTCGGATTGCTAACATTGAGCATTATCATCGCACCTAATCTATACATCACAACCATCAACCTTCGACAAAAGTTCTGTATGGTGATTACTATTCGACAACCATGACGATTAGTTAACTGCATCCGCTATTGATTTGTGAGACTGATTGTCTTGAAAATAGCTACTACACCGTTGCACAAATTGAGCCTTGGCTTCATAGAACTCTTGATAGACCACAAAAATTCTGCACGCATCTCCGATGGCTCGATGAGGCTTGATGAGGTACTTGTAGCGCTCTGGCAAAGGATATCGAAAGTTATTAGAACCAAAGAACTTATTGTTGGAGTAGAAACCAATAATTAACGAAATTTTGTCAAGAGAGAACAAATATCGTATCTCTTTTCTAATAGCACGCTGTATATCAATAATTTTGATGTTTGATGTATTTACACCTGCCAATCTTAATAAATTGAGATCTTCATTTCCCCCAAATAACATAATCTGAGAAATATTATATTTTTTGAATAAAGCATAAATATAGTGACGTAGATCACTTAAAGATCTTTGAGCTAACTTTATTGCTGCTACCTTGTGAGACTTCTGCAACTTATAACTGCGGGTAAATGGCTTCTGATATTCTCCTTTTGCAAGATTTACAACTGTCTCTGAAAATCCAACTGTTTTACCAACATGGTTAATAATGTTCCTTCTTATAACGAGATCTATGTCATAGCGAAGCTTCTTACCCTCTAGAATGAGCGCATCATTCTTTGAACTAAAGATGACTGCACCGATCTCTATTGGAATAAAATGTCTCTTGTAAGAACCGTAAACTTGCCCCCATTCCATATCTAAAAATAGAGTCTTCATTGGCTCCAAACCAGTATAAACCTCCGCTTAGGATGCCCAAACGTTTCCGGTTAACAACCTAAGATATAAGTCCAAGTGAGTATTTCACTTAAGATCCTGGAGCAGAAGTTTGGTGGTTGGCGATAGGGTATCTGTAGAATAATACAGCTTGAGCGTCAAGAGAAACTAAATTTTGAAGAGTATTGGCGCCTAATAAAAGTCTTGTTTCCTAGAAAAATTGTAATCTCGCCAGATAAAGAGGAAAGAAATTAGTTTGGCCTTAGGATTCCACAAAATAAATTGCTCAAAAACCAAGAAAAGCGATCGCTTGAATGAAACTTAAATTACAGAAAACAATTCAGAAACACGATTTCATAGTTTTAGAACTCGCAGCGCTTTAGAGAGCCATCAGCATACATTTCCATTGGGACGAGTTCAAGCTTACCGTTTACTTTTACTTGGGAGTAAACAATTTTAAGAAAAGGGGATTTATTTTGATTGCAGCGACGGGACATACAAACCACCTCGTAATAGGAGTAAGAAATGAGTAATTTGTCTGCTCCTAGCTTCAACGTATCCAATTGGCCGAGCAGACTACTTCTGCCAAATGATCGATTCCGTCTCGTTCTTTTGCCCTAACTCTTGTTCTACCGGATTCCTCGTAAAGATACGGACATGACCTCAAATATTCCAATGAAGATATGGTGAAATTACTGGGATCAAGCGCACCAGAGGCAGCGATCGCACTTTTGGACTAAATCTCTCTTAAACCGGAGATAATAAAGGCACTCAGCCTGTAGCTCAGCAGGCTTTGGCAACCTCGCGATCGCATCACTCAAGCGTGGCCGAAAGACTAAAATTAACTTCTACAACTTTAGGCTCAGTTCTCCAAGTAACCGAAACATGGCAACCGCATCCCTTGATTTGCAAGCGCGCTTAGATGACTATTACCGCCAAATCAACACCATCATCCTGACGCGCCAAAATCCCATTACAGGGCTGCTACCCGCCAGTACAGCGGTCAATGCCCACGGCGACTACACCGATGCCTGGGTGCGGGATAACGTCTATAGCATTCTGGCCGTGTGGGGGTTAGCGCTGGCTTACCGCAAAGTAGACGAAGATCAAGGTCGCACTTACGAACTAGAGCACAGCGTCGTCAAGTTGATGCGGGGTTTGTTGTTCGCCATGATGCGGCAGACCCACAAAGTCGAGAAGTTTAAGGCAACGCAATCAGCGCTAGATGCACTCCATGCCAAGTACGACACTCACACTGGCGATACGGTCGTAGGAGATGGGGAATGGGGCCACCTACAGCTCGATGCTACCTCCTTGTTTTTGTTGATCTTGGCCCAAATGACCGCTTCTGGACTGTCCATCGTCTACAGCATTGACGAAGTCAACTTTATTCAGAACTTGGTCTACTACATTGGACGCGCTTACCGCACCCCAGACTACGGCATTTGGGAACGGGGCAACAAAACTAACCACGGCAATCCAGAGCTAAATGCTAGTTCCATCGGCATGGCGAAGGCGGCGCTGGAGGCGATCAATGGTCTAGATTTGTTTGGCGTGCGGGGTAGCCAAGCGTCAGTCATTCACGTGTTACCCGACGAGATTGCGCGGGCGCGAATTACCCTAGAATCCCTATTGCCACGGGAATCTGGTTCTAAAGAAATTGATGCGGCTTTGTTGAGTGTGATTGGTTTTCCTGCGTTCGCTGTGGAAGATCGCCCGTTGATGGAGCGCACTCGCAACGCCATCATTAAAAAGCTGCAAGGCAAGTACGGCTGTAAGCGTTTCTTGCGAGATGGTCATCAGACAGTTTTGGAAGACACCACCCGCTTGCACTACGAACCTTGGGAGTTGCAGCAATTCGAGCATGTGGAATGTGAGTGGCCGTTATTCTTCACCTATCTGCTGCTGGATGGCTTGTTCCAAGGCGATCGCGCTCAAGTAGAAGACTACCAAGCCAAGCTGAAAACATTGCTCGTCGAGCAGGATGGTTTGCAACTGCTGCCAGAACTGTACTACGTCCCCCAGGAAAGTATTGATGCCGAGCGCCAGAATCCCCAGAGCCAGAAACGTTTACCCAATGAAAACATCCCTCTGGTTTGGGCACAGAGTCTCTATTTTCTCGGCTGTATGGTCAGCGACGGTTTAATTGCCTTAGGAGACATTGATCCTCTAGGACGGCATCTGTGCGTCGGGCGGCATCGCGAACCGCTGATTCAGATTGCAATGCTGGCTGAGGATGAAGCCATTCAGGAGAAACTCGCGGCCTATGGTATTGCCACCCAAACTCCGAAGCAGGTAGAACCGCTACAAGTTCGTCATGCCACTGAGTTATCGGCAGCGTACACCCAGATTGGTCGCAACGATAAACTTGCTCTGAGTGGTCGGCCTATACGACGGCTCCGCAGTCTCACCACTTGCCGCGTCTTCCGCATTTGTGGCGAAACGATTGCCTTTTTGCCTTCTTGCCTCGATTCGCAACAGTTTTATCTAACACTGGACTACCACTTTTTAGTCGCTCAGATCAAAAGTGAGTTGGCCTATATTCAATCCCATTGGTGTCAACTTGGTAGACCCACTCTCACATTGCTAATCACCAAAGCAATGCTAGAAACAGGTCGCGGAGCGCTTCTGGATTTGATACAAGAGTTGCAGAATGGGTACTGCAATGGCATTGCTGTTCGATTGGGACGACTAAACCAACTGATCCTGACGGCAGGAGTTGAGCGGATTGATTTTCTGCATAATTTTGAGTTTTCTAGCACTTCAGTTCAAGATGCTTCGCCTGTTTGCTCGTACTTGGCGCTCAATCCAGAGAAGAGCGGCCCCTTGGGCTACACTCAGGAATTTGTCTTGGAATGTGAAACCAACATCGATTTGCTGCTGAGCAGGTTGCGAGAGACGGAAAACATCTACGAGCAAATTGAACTCTTACAAACCTTGGTAAGGTTGCGAGGGTTAGAGTTTGAGACGGGTTTTGAAGGCCCGCAACGCTTGGTGACAGTAGTTGATCTCCTCAATGAGGTCTACACCAAGGCTGGAACGTTGCAGTTGTGGGCGGTAGTTCGCCGGGCAGCGGGTTTGCTCAATAAAGTAGATATTGGTTTATCGGATGCGGTGACTGATATTTTGGTGCGGCAAAAGCAAATTACGGTGGGCAAGTCCTACAGTGAGGCTTCTTTAATCACCCGTCCCATGTCTTACACTGAGGTGATCGACAAAATCAAGGAGTTCTGCGGTGAAGACATTCGCGATCGCGTCCTCACTCAAGAAATTTTGATCTACTGCGGGTTGCTGATCCAATCGGAGCCACAACTTTTTGATGGTTTGCTGACGCTGCGAGTGGGCTATCTAATCTTATTAATTACCACTGCTTTGTCCCGTGAATTGCAAGTCACCCAAGACGAAGCTTACGAACACTTGATGGAACTCAGCCCCTTCGAGCTAAAAATGCGCCTCCGCCAAGTTTTAGCGGGATACGAAGGTTTGAATCAGACCTTGTTCCAGCAAGAATCGTTGCATGTCAAACAACAACAGGCGATCGAGTGGGTGGTGTTGCCAGAGCAATCCGAATCCGAGTCACCTACTGGTAGTTGGTTACAAAAACGTCAATTGGATGGAGCCCTCAATCGCGTGCCGGAAGACTTTTACTTCAAAGTTTGGCGAATGCTGAAGCACTGCAAAGGCTTGGTGATTGGCGACAAGCTAGAGCGTCGCAACCGCTTGGATAGTCATTTAATCTTGGCGGAGATGACGCCTGGAGAACCCAACTTTGCTTTGCGGGTAGAGCACTTGCTAAACAAGATTCCAGCGCCAGAGTACCGCCAAGTGAATATCGAAACCTTAATGGAATTAGCCGCGATCGCAGAACGCAACCCCAACCTACAAATTGAAGAAGCGATCGCACTTGATGTGTTGATCGGTCACGCAGTGCGCCTCGCTTGGCTAGACAAATTTCCCGATCGCGCCGACCAATACCCACAATACAAAGCCTCAGCTTGGCGATCGTTCTATGACACCTCACCCTATCTCTGTGCCAGCTATGTAGTTAAGGCTCTCCAGTTCTTAGCTCAGTTAGGCCAAGCCAACCCGGTCTAGCAGCGTGAGGTGCATTTAAAGCAGTAGGAGTGTAGCAACGAATCACTACACTCCTATACTTCAACCGCTATACATAAAATCGGTTGTTTAACTAGCTGAATTAAACCGTCTCTTCCGTCTTCGAGCGATCGCCTTGCGCTTCTTCTTCTCGATCGGAGTCTCAAAGTGCCGTCGTCGTCTAATATCCGAAAAGATTCCTGCTTTCGAGACCTGACGCTTAAATCGGCGCAGCGCCGACTCAATTCCTTCGTTTTCGCCAACAGTCACCTGGGTCATGCGATTGCCTCCTGAGCTTGACTACTTGCTAGGTGGTTGTGAATCACCCCAGTGCATCTTCAGCAGAGTGAGACAAGGGCTGGCCTCTGCCTCACTCGCTCACAACTCTAAAGTTAAAAGCCTTGCTTTAAGACTGAGGTTTAGTAGCGGCGAGAGAATCCATCTCTGCTGCCACCACCACCGCCGCCACCGCCACTTCTGCGGTTACCACCGCCACCACCGCCGGGGCTTCTCTCTTCACGGGGTTTAGCTTTATTGACCTTAAGATCACGGCCCATCCATTCTGCTCCGTCCAGAGCTTCGATGGCCGCGGTTTCTTCAGCTTCGGTTGACATCTCAACGAAGCCAAAGCCACGCATGCGGCCTGTTTCGCGGTCTACAGGGAGTTGAACTCGCTTTACGGTACCGTATTCGGAGAAGATGTCACTCACATCCTCTTGGGTAACTTCATAAGATAGGTTGCCGATGTAGATTGACATGGAAAACTCCAGAATCAGAAAAAGTGTAGAGATTGAGATTCGGAGAGATGCCTGTCAATCTAAGAACAAACCCGTCAGCCGAAACTTAATGCTCACTAGACACGGTAGCACAGAATCTTTAGCCCTTCCAGGCCATCTCTTGTTCCGTTGACAAAAATGGCAAAGCTCGTTTTCGTTACTGAGTCTAGGTTTTGCTTCTTTAACATTAATTTGTATTAACTTACTTACGATGTTTCAAACTACTCGGCGGCGATTAGCTTTGTGGTACACCACAGTAACTGCTGTACTGCTGCTGCTATTTGCAAGTGGTTTCTATCTTTATGTCCGCAGTACCTTAATTGAGCGGATTGATGACACGCTCAACCATGTTGTAGAAGTGGTGCAGCGATCGCTAGTTCTAGAACCTGTGGATTTCCATAAAGAGGGTGGTCCTTTACGGATCAATATAGAAGCGAGTTTCCGCAACAATGCCGACACGGTTGAAGATGATCATATTGACTTAGAGTGGTTTAGCCCTGAGGGAGACCTGCTTTGGTCTACTCTTTCGGCACCATTGAATGTAGCTCTGCATCCCAACAGTACCGGTGAAACAGTACATCTCCCATCGCAGCCTAGTGATGGGGTGCAGGAACCCGATCTGCTGCGGCAAGTGACGCAACGAGTCCAGGTAGGACGGCAAGTGCTGGGGTATTTGCGGGTCAGTCATCCCTGGTTTGAAGTTACGAAACCAATTCGGCAACTAATTTTTGACCTGAGCTTGGGGACTGGCCTGATGGTTGTGGCAGTAGCAGCCATTGGCTGGTTACTCTCTGGGCTAGCAATGCAACCAGTGCAAGCTTCCTACCAACAACTAAAACAATTTACCGCCGACGCTTCCCACGAACTCAGAAACCCGATCGCCACGATTCAGACTAATGTGCAAGTTGCCCTCTCCGACCCCAATCCTGATCCGCAATGGCAGCAACAGCAGTTGAAAGTAGTGGAGCGTCTCACTCGCCGCTTGGGACGCTTAGTCGATGATTTGCTATTTTTGGCGCGGCAAGACAGTGGCATAGTGCAGCCCCGTTGGACAACGGTGGCGTTGGATGCACTGTTGATTGACGTCGTGGAAGAACAACAAGCGATCGCCTTAGAAAAAGGAGTGAGTTTATCTCTAGATTTAGAGGAACCCGCAGAAAACCCACCAGAGCATCGTCCCCGCAATGGCAGTAAAGGCGAAATTCCTCCCGAACCTTTTACATTACAAGGCGATCGCGATCAGTTGGCCCGACTATTTACCAACTTGGTAGGCAATGCCGTACAGTACACGCCCGTGGGTGGACGAGTTGAAGTGATGCTACAGCAAGTGAAGCGCAATCATATCGTGCAGTTGCAAGTGCAGGTGCGGGATACAGGTATTGGCATTCCGTTGGAGGCGCTGCCGCATATTTTCGATCGCTTCTATCGAGTTGACCCTGCCCGCACCCACGAAAACGCTGAAATTAGCATTGCCAAACCTGCCACTACGGGTTCTGGTCTAGGACTCGCGATCGCGCAAGCCATTGTGGAAAATCATCAAGGCAATATTGTTGTTGAGAGTAAACCTGAGCAAGGAACCACGTTTGTCGTTGCTTTAACTGGTCATAACGCTTCGAGTGCCAGAGTTTAAAGCTGTTCCTCGGTATCTAGTAGAGAAGACGAGATTAAAGCTCCAAAAAATAGAGGCTGCCCTTGTGGACAGCCGATTAACAGGAATGAGTCTATAAGACTATTGCTTAACTGCGTTTACTCGGCAATTTCTACCGAGCCATCTGCCAAGATCGTGAGGTTGTCGGGATCAACATAGTGGCACACAGCGTCATTCATGCAAATCAGCGCCCAGCCTGATTGGTCGATTCCAACTAATTTATAGTCTGTATCTTCAACAAAGAAGCCCTTGTGGTTACGGGTTCCTGATTCAACTTGAACATTATACTTGTCTGTAATAGACATGGTTTTTCTCCCCGGCATTAAGCTTTTTTAAATTCACTATCGATGTGTTTGGTTCACATCTTCGCTTGATTCCTAAAAGCTTATCACTAGATAGAGAGAGTGATCATTAAGTTATTTAAGAATTTACTAAAAGATAAAGCAGTGTTTGTTACACAATTTAGGGATCATCAAGAATCGACGTTAACCTGTCAAGAACGAGCGATTTAACCAAGTGATTTGAGGGTTCTATGCTCTCTATCTTTAGGTAGAGGAGGAAGCCAAATCTCCTAGAGCTTAAAGGGTTTCAGTCAATTTAAAGGACTAAATTCAGCCAAAATTGCTACAGAAAGTAACGCAGCAATTTATTCAAGAGAGATGCCGCTTACAAAACTCAACGTTACGGTTTGAACCAGCTAGGTATTTATTCTCAATTAAAAAGTTTATCTGCTTAATTCTTGTTGTTTTAGACCATGAAAGCAGACTTTCAAATAGCTTGGGGGACGCATTTAAGCCCAAGTAGCCGTTGCTTTAGTGTCGCATTGCTGAGCGTTGGATTAGTCCTCAAAGACCTGGCTTTGCAGCCTACACTTCATTAGTTTTTGGAGTTGGTTTATAGGCGATCGCTCTAAGTAACCCACCTCTGAAGGGATGATGCTTAATAAAGTGCGAGTACTGAGCAGCCAGGTAGAAAAAGCTTGTTATCTTGCTAGCTATCTCGAACTTGGACTGGGAGGGCAGTGAAGCATGGCATCTGGCTCCGATCGCTTGATTAGGATTGAACTCAGCGTCCAGGCGAACTCTGCCTTGCTGGAAGGATTGGAGGTATGGCAAGACTTAGGTCTACTCTCAGAAGAGCAAGTTAAGCAGATCGGCGATCGCTATCTCACCTGTGCCTTACCGGAGCCCATTCCAGTTACCGATGCTTCAGTGAGGGATGCTGAACCTGACTCAGACTTTCTGATTGAACCAGTTGAGCGATCGTCGCGAAGACCCCGGATTAGAACAGGCGCTCGCTCTTCCCCAGTTCGCTCTGACAGTGCTGCTAGTTCCACTAGCGTTGGTGGCACGACTATCAGACAAAGCAACTTCTTAGCCGAACGCCTGCAATCATTGATGGCTGAGATTAGCGTCATCTGGCTGCTATTCTTGGGCGTGTTTATGGTGGTGGTTTCGTCGGGAGTGCTAGCTGCGAGCCAGTGGCGCAACTTTCCTCCTACCGGGCAGTACTGCATTTTATTTGCTTATACTTTGGCCTTTTGGGTTGCAGGTTTATGGGCTACGAAACAACCCAACTTACAGCTCACAGCTCGGATGTTGCAGACGGCGACGTTGCTGATCATTCCGGTCAACTTCTGGATGATGGATGGGTTTAAGTTGTGGCAACAACCTGGAGGTGGAGCGATCGCGGTTATTGCAGCCTTTGGTCTGACGGCCTTGCTGCTGCAACTTTTGGGATTTAGACGCAACTCGGTCCACCCTGTAGCTACTTCACGTTGGCTCTTGCTAGATGCTGTGGCCTTGAGCTGGCTGCATTGGGGCTGGGGGTGGTCTGGATTTCCGCTAATTGCCACCTATCTGGGCACGCTCGGCACGGCGTTTGTCTTGTTGCAGCAAGACCAAGCTTCAGCAGCTATCACGGCTCAGACAAGTTCAGAAGCGCGATCGCCTGACTTAGAAACCGTTTCGTCTTCGATGACGGGACAGACATGGCTAGCTCCTAGCATCATTGCGGTTGCAGCCTCAGCCTTGCTATTAATTGCCAGAGCTGTTTTGGTCGCCCAAGTTCCAATCCATCGACTAGGTTTGGCGGTGGGAATTTGTGGCTGGCTGTTGTGCTGGCTGGCGAGACAAAATCCGGGCAGAGTTTTGTGGACTCAGGCAGGCGCAGCTTTGTTGCTACTGGGATGGTTAGTCACAGTATCGGTACAACCGCCGTGGCAGGCGATCGCCATTAGTGGCTTGGCCTTATGGCTGCTTAGCGATCGCTTACGGCGCTTGCCTCAAGCTGCCTTGCTCACCGCTGCTTTTCTAGTAGGGCTACAAGGTTACTGGTTGCTGTGGTGGTTAATCCCGGTAGAGGGGAGGCAAGCTTTTCTAAGTTGGAACGAGCAAATCGCAGGCAGTTCATTTACAGCAGCGAGTTTAGTTGGAATCGGATTCTTTCCCTATTTAGCGTTGACGTTAGTAGCTGCCCAGTATTGGCGACAACGGCAACAACCGCAACTAGCTGACTGGAGCGAAGCCTTAGCTTTAGGCTTGGGCATTGCTTTGACTTTGTTTAGTCTGACCAATCCCCTGCTGCGATCGCTCAATCTAGCTTTCTCGACCTTGACGTTAGCGGTGGTGGTGCGTCAGCGACCTCAGGCTTCTTCTGGGCTAATTTACTTGACCCATGTCACGGGTTTAACGGCGATCGCCTCTGTAATTGACCTGGGATTTCCAAACCTATCCACTCAACTTTGGGCAGGCGTGTTACTGGCGGGAGCGCTATTGGAGTGGAGTTTTACATTGGTTCCTCGTTGGCCTGTCTGGAAACGCAGTGCTTGGTATTTCGGCTTACTCTTAGCCGCGATCAGCTACACACTGTTTGGCAGCCTTTGGTTGAGTGAATCGAGTGCAGTAGGGCGTTTTTGGTTGCTGGCTCCCGCTGCCATGACTGGTTTGGCAACTCGCAGACAGTGGGCTCATATCCGCCAAGCAAGCTGGTTGAGCACATTCGCACTTGTGGTCGTGCAACCTTTGACACTCGGCTTTGCGACTCCTCGCTTAATCGGCTTAGGTGTGGCGACTAGTTTGATGCTGGTAAACACTTACCGCTTGCAGCATTTGGGCGCAGCCATTCTCACCGTGGGTTTCAGCTTGGGTTTGGCGATCGCGGTGATTTGGCAAGGTTTCTCGACTCAGCTTACACTGCCGAGCGCGCTGAACTTGGTGGCGATCGCGACGCTGATCCTGTGGTTGGTCCACGATATTGGCCGTAGACAAACTCAGACTTTAGCCAAGATCTATGCTCAAGCCAGTAACGGTTGGGCGATCGCGCTCAGTATTACCAATCTTTTAATTCTGACTGGTTATGATTTAGCTCTTTACGGTAGGTTCGGCGATCGCTCTGTGGGTTACACCGTTGCGATCGCTTTGACGACGCTGGCGATTGGCTACCGCATTTGGCAGCAAGCGAGCAATGTAGGATTTTATGGCTTGGCTTGGGGCATCGAGTTACTGGTGGTTCGCCTGCTATGGTCGCCGGATGTCTCTTTAGTTCCTACCCTGCTGGAACGGTTGGCGATCGCAAATCTGGCTTTGGGATTGATCGCGCAACTAGCCAGTGATTGGTGGGTGAGGCGAACTCAGCAGCCTTATCTCATCAGTTGGCATGTGATTCCGGTGGTTTATGCGGCTTTGGCTCTGATGGGCGCTCACACTACCTTCACGGCTACCACAGGCTTGTATAGCTTCGGTGCCGCTCTCATTGGCATTGGCGTAGGCCGACAACAACCTCGACTCGCATTAACCTACCTCTCGCTTGTGGGTGTCTCGATCGCGGCCTACGAGTTGCTGATCTACCAGCTCATGCAAGCGACAGGCGGCAATGCGGGCGATGGCATCTTATTGCTGGGGGCTTTGGCAGCTGTAATTGCGATTGGCGAGCGCCTGCTGTCCCGGTGGTTGGTGCCCTACCTCCGCCTTGACGCGCCCCGAATTCACGCGATCGCTCACTTACACTGGATTATCAGTAGCGGTCTCATGCTGCTAGCGTTGTTCAATTCGCTCAGCTCCACCGGAGAACTGCTGTGGGTAGGGATTACGGCTGTGCTCGCCGTCTATGCTCTCCGGGAAGGTCGAAACAGTGAGTCTTGGACTTACACCGGAATTGTCGCCAGTTTGCTAGCGATTGGCTATCTGCTTAGTCTGTGGCTATCGGATGCCACTCTAATCGCTTGGGGAGCTGCGATCGCCAGTGCTATAGCTTATGGAATGTACGTTCTACCTTGGCAACGCGGAGGTTGGGCGTTGGAGCCTTGGCAGCAATCAGCCATTCTGCTGCCTGGGGTGATCGCGGTTGCCAATGCGGGTGGGGTGAATTTGCAAAGTTTGCTGATTGTGGCAGCTTTTTATGCGTGGGTGGCCAAAACTCGCAATCAAGCACGGCTCAGTTATCTCAGTATTCTGCTGGCAGACTGGGCGATTCTGCGCTTTTTCAGCGATCGCGCCCTAGAGGAACCATTGTGGTATGCCGCCGTTTTGGGTGGGTCGCTGCTCTATGTAGCACAAGTTGACCCAGCTTTGCGATCGCCCACGGAACGCGAGAAACGCCATTGGTTGCGGAGTTTAGCCGTAGGTCTGATTTGTTTAACCGCAATCTATCAATCGGAAACTAGCTTAGCGATCGCCTTAGGAACGCTGGGCTTTAGTATTGGGCTGATTTTGGCGGGACTAACCTTGCAAGTCCGCGCTTTTCTCTACGTCGGTACAGCCAGCTTCATGATTCAAGTTTTGCGGCAAGTTTGGCTCCTAATTGACAACTACTCTTTGCTGCTGTGGGCGTTGCTGATTGTTTTGGGTTTAGCTTTAATTTGGATTGCGGCCACCTTTGAGGCGCGGCGCAGCCAAGTTTCGGCTTTGTTGCAACATTGGGTGACAGCACTCAACGAATGGCAGTAACCCTGTAGCTGTGAGAAGCCAAGACCAAGCTAATCTAGAAGACTAGGATATTCAGTGGAACTGTAATGACTGCTGCAACAGATTCACCAGGCGAACTAGTCGTATACGATCGCCCGACGGTAGTAGAAACCAATAACCTCCGCAAAGTCTATCGCACTGGGTTCTGGTTCAATCAGCGCGTGGAATCCTTAAAAGGCTGCTCCCTTACGGTCTATCAGGGAGAAACCTTTGGCTTGTTGGGGCCAAATGGCGCAGGCAAAACCACTCTGCTTAAAACCTTGTTGGGCATTGTTCGTCCCACTTCTGGTAAGGCTTTTTTATTAGAGCGGCCATTAGGCGATCGCTTGGTGAAGCAAAAAGTCGGTTACCTGCCAGAAAACGCCTACTACTACGACTACCTGACGGGCTGGGAGTTCTTGCAGTTTGTCGCGGGCCTCTTCCAAATTCCGCGCTCAGTGCAGCGGCAACGAATTCCGCAATTGCTCGAACTCGTCGGTTTGTCGCAAAAAACGACCCGCAAGAAACCACTACGGCAATATTCCAAGGGTATGTTGCAGCGCATTGGCATGGCGCAAGCCTTGATCAACGACCCGGACGTGGTGTTTCTCGATGAACCGATGTCTGGGCTAGACCCGATGGGGCGTTACCAAATTCGAGAGATTATTCTGTCGCTGAAAGAGCAAGGCAAAACGATTTTTTTCAACAGCCACGTTTTGTCGGATGTAGAGCAAATTTGCGATCGCGTCGCCATCTTGGCTGAGGGCGAGTTAATCTGTGTCGGCTCCTTGAATGAGCTGCTGGGTACGGCTGACACTTACTACGTCAAGGGTAAAGGTGGCAGCTTGGATGTGCTAAAGAAGCGCATGCTCAATCTAGAGTTTGAAGACGGCTTCTGGGAAGGGAACCTGCGGGGCGATCCTTACGATTTCTTAGCCAGCCTCAGCCTCATGGGCGCGCAAATCATCACGGTCAGCTTAGCTCGGCCTACTTTAGAAGAGTTCTTTATGGAGCAGTTGCGCCAGCGCAATATTCAATCCACTCATTAAACCTAGCCGAGTCAGCCTGTAGCAAGATGCCGAGTCGGTTTCTGGCTTCTATCTCTTAACAAGAGACCTACTTTATCGAGAAGCTAAATAAGCAACTATGGCTGACCTCTTAGAAACTGCTACCCAGGCTGGATCGTTTACTCAACTACTGAGTGCGCTTGAAGCGGCTAATTTAAACGACGTACTAAGAAACCCTGGCCCCATAACGGTTTTGGCACCCACGGATGAAGCCTTTGCCAAACTGCCAGAAGGCACCATCGATGGGTTATTGCAAGAACCGTTGAAGCTAAAGCGGCTCTTGACTTACCACGTGATCTCTGGCGATGTCCGCTCGGATGACTTGGCTCAGATCGATGAAGCACCGACGATGGAAGGCTCGATTGTGGCGGTAGGGCAGGAGGGAGGCTTGAGGGTAAATGATGCCAATGTCCTGAAAACCGATATCTTGGCTGATAACGGCGTCATCCATGTGATTGATACGGTGCTGATGCCGACTTTGGCGATGGCGGAGTAGCCTTTCCAATAGTGCTGTGGGTGTTTAGGTCACTGGCTTGCTGGGTGCTAATTGCATTGAGACCTAACCCCCAGACCCTTCCCTGGTAAGGAAGGGTAGCCAAATTCAAAGCCCCTCGCCGCGTCGGCGAGGAGTTTGGGGAGAGGTCGGTTAGGTAAAGCTTGTGAGTGAGTTCTAGAGAATTTGAGGTTGAGCGGGTAGTTGAACGGTGAAAGTGGTCCAACCGTTGTTACTCTCTACTTGCAAAACTCCCTGTAACTGCTCCACTAGCTTCTGCACTAGCGCCAGTCCCAAGCCTGTGCCCCCTTGTTGCCAAGGATCGGCGTGAGGGACTCGGTAGAACTTCTCAAAAACTCGATCTAGTTGAGCGGCAGGAATGTTGGCTTGATTTCGAACCCTTAAAGCAATGACAGGCTGGGGAGTTGGGGCGATCGCTAAAGACTCAGATTCACACCAAGTACTCAGAATAATCTGATGACCTGCCGGGGTGTACTTGCAAGCATTGTTAATTAGTTCGGCTAAGACGCGCCCTAAGTTGGTATGGTCCGAAATCAGCGGTGGTAAATCGGCGGGCACGTCCATGTGCAGGATTTGTTGGCGTTCTTGGATGCGGGAGCGAAACGGTTCAATCACGCTCGGTAACCAATCGGGTAGCAGAATCGTTTCTTCTAAGGCAATGCCATCAGCTTGCGACTCTAGGCGCTGTAGATCAAGCAGATCATTGATCAGCTCAATTTCCCGCGTACACTCCATTTGCAAAATTTCCAGATAGCGCTGCCGCCGCTCTATGCTGGGTGCAATTTTGAGCATTTGAATCGCCATCTTCATGTTGGAGACAGGGGTTCGCAGTTCGTGGGAAACCGTGCTTAAAAAGTCATCCTTGAGTTGGTTCAGCGCTTCTAAAGCCTGGACTTGGGCTTGAGCAGCTTGATACAGCCGAGCTTGCCGCATAGCGATCGCACATTGGTTGGCAACCTGCTGCACAATCCGCACCTCTGCCTCATCGAAATATGCTTGGGGAGTTTTGCACAAATGCAGGCTCCCTAAAACCTCGTGATCATCGCTGATGGGGTAACTGAAAATTGCTTCCGGTTCGCCATTGGTTTGGGAGCGGGAATAGATGGGGCAAAATTGCACGCCTTGACCTTGTAGCAACTGCTCATATACATCGGGATACTCGGCGATCGGCACTACCTGACCTGAGTAAGTATGTGGGACTGCTGTAAATTCATAGGCGATCGCAGAAGTTTGTTGCGCTAAGTCATGCAGAGCGGTTTCACAGCGCTTCACTTGTAGTCCTAAGCCGAGTTCTTGCACCGCAGTTTGCAAAATCTGCCCTTCATCCAGGCTGTCCCGTACTTTGTCTGTAATGCGCTTGAGTAACGACTCAAAACTCAAGGCTCGTTGCAGTTGTTGGGTGCGCTCTTGCACCTGTTGCTCTAGATTGGCATTCAGTTGCTGCACCTGTTGGTACAGTTCTGACTGCTGAATGGCTAGGGCGAGTTGGTCGGCGATCGCACAACCTAAAGCCACTTCCGAGTCTTGCCAAGTGTGAGGCGAGTTTCTTTGCGATAAAGTCAAGCTGCCCCAGAGATTGCCTTGATACTGCAAAGGAATCAGCAACCAGGCACCTGGAAACTCTTCTGCTAGAGAGCTGTTGATCGGATCATTGAGCACCTGAGTATTGTCAATTCGTACCACTTCTAATTGCTTCAGGCGAGCTGCCAAGGGGTTATCCGCATCCGGAATCTCCATTCCTACACCTGTAGGCACCAAACCAAGCTGTTGCTCGTACTCAGCGACATTCAGCCAAATTTGCCGCTGCGGTACATACTGCAAAATCGAAACATAATCAATTTGCAGCATCTGACCAATTTCTTGGGCTGCGGTCGCAAAGATACAATCGATGTCGAGAGAGTTACGAACCGCTTGAGTAAAACGATTTAAGGCTCGCTCCCGTTGCACCTGATACTGCGTTTGTTGGTAGAGCTGTTGAAGCTGCGTTTCTGCTTGTTTGCGCTCGGTAATGTCATTCAAGAAAGCAAGAGCACATCTTTCCCCGTCTATCTCCAAAACATCTACAGAGACTAAAGCATCTCGCATCTCACCCGACTTCTTGGCATATTTAGCTTCTAAGCTGCGAACCAAGCCTTGACGGTTTATCAATTCGATTAGCCTTTTTCTATCCTCCGCACTGGGCCAGATAGCCAGTTCTAAAACCGTATGATTAATCAGTTCTTCACGGCTATAGCCCACCAAGTCTACAAAGCTATTATTTACGTCAATAAAACGTCCCTCAGTGATGGTAGAAATGCTAATTGCGATAGGACTCGCTTGAAATATTTTCGAAAGCTTTTCCTCTGATTGACAAATTAGGAACTGCGCGTCTTGATTATTAGAACTTATGTCATTATTTGAAGGGGTCGGCAGCGCTTTTGTGAGGCTCGAAAGCTCATCCAGTGATGTTTTTAGAATGGCTGCTTGATCGGCAGAGAGTTGCTCAGCGAATTGAGCTAAGGAGGAAATTCGTTCCTGAATTGTCTCCATCCGTTGCTCAAAACTATGCAGTTCCACACCGAACTCCTAGTACTTTTTAATCTTTAAGCTAACTTGATTCGTGCATCAATTGAGTGCAGATCATCTAATGCAACTTTTTTCGTGAATAGCAAAATGAGGCAACCGGAACCCCAGCTGCCCCTCGCTTAACATTAGCTCTCAAACTGGCTTAAATATCATCCCTATATGGAGATGATGTTCAATCAAGCAACGTTGGTCGAATGTCTTCTTGCCAGCAGTTGAACCAGAATTTCATCTGTTTGATCACGAAGCTACTTTATGACGAAGCCGCAGTCAGAATACAGCCTGTCCGAGCAGGAATGGTCAAGCTCAACTGGGAAGGATTCTCTTCACCCCACTCCAGTTCAGCGGAGCCGTAGAGAATCTCGCTAGGACGCGATCGCAATCCTGTCTCATCCCAATCAATATGCGCCTTCCCAGAAGCGGTCCCCACATTCACAGCGACAATCACCTCTTCGCCACCCAGAACTCTGGCAAAGACATAGACGGTGGTTTCGGCAAACAACACCTGATAGGCTCCTGTTCGCAAAGCTGCGTAGCGGTTCCGCAAATCAATCAGGTAGCGGTGGTAACTGAGAACATCTTGCTCCCACTTGTCTTCCATGGGGAAAGCTCGTCGTGAATCCGGATCGAGTGCCCCTGGCAGCCCCACTTCATCGCCGTAGTAGATACTAGGAGCGCCTGGATACGTCATTAGAAGAATGGTGGCAAGTTCTACACTGGCGCGATCGCCCCCCGCAATCGAGAGCAAACGAGCCGTATCGTGACTGGCTAACAAATTCAACTGAGTTAGCTGAATTTCCCAAGGATACAGCGCTAACACTTCCTGAATTTTCTCAGCGTATTCCTTGGCAAACAGCGGTGGATAAGGATGATAGGCTCGGCCTTGCACCTGCTCCATCACCACGCGATCGCCTGCGGCAAATGCGATCGTAGGAGCAGCAAAAAGATAATTCATCACGCCATCAAACTGCGTGCCATCCAGCCACTCGCGGGAATCTTCCCAAACTTCGCCGACAATGTAGGCTTCTGGATTAATTGCTTTGACGCGATCGCGAAACTCTTGCCAAAATCCGGGCGCTTTCACCTCAAAAGGCACATCCAAACGCCAACCATCAATGCCAAATTTAATCCAATATTCCGCCACCTCCATAATGTATTCCCGTACTTCTGGATTGTCATGGTTGAAGACGGGCAAAGCTCGGTTATTATCCCAGCCTTCGTAATTCGCTGGGTACTCCCCGTTATAGGGGGACACAGGCCAATCGTGAATCTTGAACCAATCCACCCAAGGAGAATGTGGCCCGTTTTCCAGCACATCGTGAAAGAAGAAAAAGCCTCGACTCGCGTGGTTAAATACACCATCTAGCACCACCCGAATATCGCGCTCGTGAGCCGCTTCTAGCAAATCCCGAAAGGCTGCATTTCCCCCCAGCATCGGGTCCACTTGGTAGTAATCGTGGGTGTGATAGCGGTGGTTACTCGCAGATTGAAAAATAGGGGTGAAGTAGATAGCATTAATCCCCAGATCTTTGAGATAGTCCAACTTCTCTATCACCCCCCACAAGTCGCCACCTTTGTAGCCTTGCAGCGTTGGCAGCTCGTCCCAGGCTTCCCAACTGGCATTTTTTAACAATTTTTTGTGTGGATGGTGGCTTTTGGCAAAGCGATCGGGGAAAATTTGGTAGAAAACTGCGTGCTTGACCCAGTCTGGCGTATAAATCTGCATAAGTAGCTCTCTAAGCCTCCACTGACAAGGTACAGGCACAAGCCATTTCGCAATTCTTTCCCCTGGTAGAAAGTCAGCGATTAATTGTGATTCGATGACGAAAACTTGACTCCTAGCCTTGTTGATATAACTCAGACCAATCTAGAGGTTCCTTATCCCCCGACTGGAACCATATATCTTTAGGTGATTTGTTATGAAGCTCAAAATCCTGCAAAATACCGTTTTCAAATTACAAACTGCTCAGGCATCCGATCTACCCGCTGACCAAAAAGAAGAAATCACCGCTGGCCAATTGCTCGATCTACACTCCTACAAAGTTGAAGGCAAGCTCATCAAAGTTTCCTTTAAAAATGTTGAGTTCAAAGGGCGCAATACTTGGTACGCCTTTGCCGATCATGTCCGCTTAGTGACTTCTCAAGAAGATGTGGTCGCTACACAACAACAGCTTTCACCTCCGACACCGGGGGAACTACCCCGCCAACACCGCATTAAAGACTTTCCTTATCTGGCCCAAACTGATAATCGCTACAATCCAGGCGGCTCCTGCAATGTCACCAGCGTAGCAATGTGTCTTTCTTTCTTTGGTGCTAAACCCACTAGGGAAGCCCAACTCGAAGATGAGTACTACGATTTCTTAATCGAGCAAGGTCGCTCCAGACACGATCCCTACGACTTGAAGTGGTTAGTGGAGCAAAAAGGGTATAAAGATGACTTCCGCGAAACTGCTTCGATTCAAGATGTGAAGAAGTGGATTTCTCAAGATAAACCCGTGATTTTGCATGGGTACTTTACTCGCTTTGGTCACATCATTGTCTTGGTGGGCTATAACTCCGAAGGTTTCATCGTCCACGATCCCTACGGTGAGTATTGGGATAGTGGCTACGACATGAACACTGATTGGGATAAAACTAAAGGCAAAGGCTTGGTTTACTCCTACAGCTTAATTGAGCGCACCTGCTCCCCCGAAGGCCCAGGCAATATGTGGTGCCACTTTATTGCTAAGTAGCTCTTGCTTGTTAATAAAAGGCAATCGCTTTCCTAGCTTTGAAGGAGGGAAGGCGATCGCCTAGTCAAGTTTACAAAGCCAACTTTTGGCAAGGCAATCAAGAAAATATTTTAGCAAGTCACAACCAATCATTTTTTATGGCGAAACGTTTGATTGAATTTCCCTTAGAAGGCGGCGGTTATGTTCTGGTTGAAGTTGCAGAATCAGAAGCATCCGATAGTGTAGGGCGAATTGGGCGAGAAGATGAGCTTTTGCAGAAGTCGCAACAAACCTTTGAGGCGGCTCTAGATGGAATTAAACCAATTGCTAGCACGCTAATCAATAAACTTCGGAGTCTCAATCAACCTGCAGATGAAGTTCAGGTCAAATTTGGATTAAAAATGAGTGCAGAAGCAGGCGCAGTGATTGCATCAGCCAGCATTGAGGGTAACTATGAAATTACATTGAAATGGAGTCAAAACCAGTAACCAATGGTTGCACCTCTTCAATATGCAATCGTCCGAATTCGCAAATCAAGTGGAGCGATCGTTGGAGCAGGGTTCCTGGTTCACGAAAAATATGTTTTGACTTGCGCTCACGTCATTGCACAAGCCCTAGGCATTGCGGAATCAACGCCTCAAAGCCCTTCAGAATCTGTTCACCTCGACTTTCCACTCATTGATCCTGCTGTGCAACTGACAGCACAGGTGGTTCTTTGGCGACCCGCTCCAGTTAAGGGCGCTTCCAACCAAGGCCACGAGGATATTGCTGCTCTAGAACTTAACAGCTTTCCACCTCCCGCCGCAAAACCTGCACGACTATTGCTAGAAGATGATCTGTGGGATCATCCCTTCCAGGCCTTTGGATTTCCCGCAGGTCATGATGATGGGTTGTGGTCCACAGGAGTTCTGAGGGCAAAGCAAGGTACTGGATGGGTACAAGTTGAGGATACAAAATCGCCAGGTGGACGGCTAGAGTCAGGCTATAGTGGAACACCTATATGGGATGAAAAACTTAACGGTGTTGTCGGAATGGCAGTTGCTGCTGACTTGAAGCGAACTGAGGCCAAAATCGGTTTCATCATTCCAACAAGATTGATGGCAACTACCTGGACAGCTTTAGCAGAATTGACAATTCCTCCGTTAATTTTGGCGAGCAAAAAATCCAACCGTTCTCTTCAATGGATACTCGCAAGTTTATTTGGTTTGGCTGCCTTAGGAGCAAGCACTCTATTAATTCCTCAAGTTCGTGATCGCTTGGGCTTAGGAGAAGCAGCCTGTTTTAGGGAAGCAGAGAGAAAAGGGGAAAAGGCGATCGCTGTTGTTGGTAAGTTCTACAACGAACCAGGAACACCTATTATGACACCCTTGCTTGAGGATCGAATTCTTTATCGGCTTAACAATAAGCCAGTACCTAGATCGAGAGTTTGTCTAATCACTAACAGAGTTAGATCAAGAACCGAAGCCGAAGTATTAGGGACTCAACAGAGGGCAGCAATTGTTGTTTGGGGAACCCGTAGTGGAGCAACTTTAGAAGCTAGTGTGTCTTTAATAAAATCAAAATCTACCAGCAGACTACCATTATCTGCTGATACAGCTAAGGACTTTGACGATAGAACCAAAGATTGGCCAGATTTAATCTTAATTCTGACGATTTCTAAGTTGAGTCGCCTTACCAAAGAAGAAGGACACATCAGTGAAGCTATTGACATGCTTTATCAGACTTTGATTGAGGCAGAAAACAGATTGCCTGACTCTCAAAACTTACTGACGATGAAAGTTTTCTCCAGTGCCTACTATCAACTAGGAGATTTGTATTCTCCAATCGAAAAGCTTAGTTGTCCTAGCAGCGAAGATAACTGTGAGAATGCTTTAGCAATGTACAAAGCATCTTTCCGCTGGAATCCAACAAAATATCAGGCACTAATGAGTCAAGGAGTTCTTTTAAATCAATTAGGTAGACTTACTGAGGCCGAGCAAGTGTATACGCAAGTAATCACTTCTATACCTGAACATCAAAACGAGCAAAAGATTATTGCTTACGCGAGCAGGGCAGAAGTATATCTTAGAGAAAGAAACTATATAAAAGCAATCACCGATTGGCAATCTACTCTTCAGCAGGAGCCTCGAAATACGTTTTTTTTACGTCGCTTAGGGCTAGCTCAATTACGGGCTGAAAAGATACAGGAGTCCAAAGAAACCTATGAGAAAATTAACCGCTACTTGAATGATAATAAAGCAAAAAAATCTGAAGTAATTGAAGAACTGAAAAGACTTGCAAAAGAACAACCTAAACTAGCTTCTAGCATCAATACTGTAGCTTCTATTATTCAGTAGGAATATTTGTCAAATCATCCGGATTGCATTCAACTTTCTTGCCGAGCCTAATATACCAACCTTTGTCTTCTCCATTTTCAATGAGTTTCAAGTAGTATTTGTTATTTCCGCCATCAACGCAAGGATATTGAACGCCAGTATCAGAACTTGTTCTAAAGCTAATCGTAGTTCCCGCCAATCTAGCTCTCTCTCTAGTTTCACTATTCAGTCTTTCAGATAGCTTATGAATATACTCCATCGGAGGAAGTGAAGGCTTATTGGCTGATTGCAACTTCTCCGATTCGGTTTTTTCTAGTTGATGCGGATTGTCCTCTTTCTGTTGATTTTTTTGGCCCCACTCAAGCACATAAGTCTCTCTTAATCCTTCGTCACTCTCTCCAAAACAATGAAATTCAAGGCGCAATCCAACAAGCTCATCTGCGGAAGATCCACAAGCTACTAGTTCATTTTTTATTGCTACCTTGGCAATCTCTAGTAGTTGGTCAAGCCCAAGCCTTCCAACCTTACCTTCAGACAAATTCAACAATTCCTTAACTGACTCCTGTTCTGTTAGAGGCTGTTCTAGGTCAATTATCATTGACTGTTTTCTCAAGGGTTTCCCTCTAATTTCTATCACTGTGTTTGTTCAACATCATAATCTAATCACTTTGGTGTAGGAATGATTAGAGGCTTTAGTAATTTTTTACTTTTAGGTTATACAAATTAATGCTTTATTTCTCCTTAAAAGAAGTGATTATAGCGATCGCCTTCCTCACTCCATAAGTGCGATCGCGCTCTCCTGCTCTTAATCTCGCCTTAAGCTAAACCTCCTCTGCCTTTGGGCGGATCGACAAACCTCTCTGTTATCTTCCGATCCCCTCTTGCAAACTGCCACACTCAGACCGACACTTATCTTGGGAGTTGACTGGCAGTTTAGAGGTCTTTTGTGAAAAGAGTATTATCGATTATTCTCGGTGGGGGAGCCGGAACCCGCCTTTATCCATTGACCAAGCCTCGTGCGAAGCCTGCGGTGCCCCTCGCAGGCAAGTACCGTTTAATTGACATTCCTGTTAGTAATTGCATTAATTCTGAAATATTCAAGATTTACGTTCTGACTCAGTTCAACTCAGCCTCCCTTAACCGCCACATTGCCCGCGCTTACAACTTTGCTGGCTTTACTGAAGGATTTGTTGAGGTACTTGCAGCTCAGCAAACCCCCGAAAACCCCAACTGGTTTCAAGGTACGGCCGACGCAGTTCGTCAGTACATGTGGTTGTTTGAAGAGTGGGAGGTCGATGAGTACCTGATTCTCTCCGGAGATCACCTGTACCGCATGGACTACCGTCAGTTTGTGCAGCGCCACCGGGATACAGGAGCCGACATCACGATCTCAGTCGTGCCAATGGATGAGCGACGAGCGTCTGACTTTGGCTTGATGAAGATTGATGCTTCTGGCCGAGTTGTAGACTTTAGCGAGAAGCCCAAAGGTGAAGCGCTGAAACAGATGCAGGTAGATACCAGCATTCTAGGGTTGGATGCCAAGCAAGCTCAAGAACGGCCTTATATTGCCTCAATGGGCATTTATGTCTTTAAGCGCGATGTCTTGATGAACCTGCTGAAGCAGTCGCCCGATCGCACTGACTTTGGTAAGGAGATCATTCCAGCTTCCGCCGCAGACCACAACGTCCAAGCTTATTTGTTCGATGACTATTGGGAAGACATCGGAACGATTGAAGCTTTCTACGAAGCTAATTTGTCGCTAACTCAACAACCGCAGCCACGCTTTAGCTTCTACGACGAGCAAGCACCGATCTACACTCGTGCCCGTTACCTGCCTCCTAGCAAACTTCTGGATTGCCACGTCACCGAGTCAATCATTGGGGAAGGGTGCATTCTGAAAAACTGCCAGATTCAACACTCTGTCTTGGGTGTGCGATCGCGCGTAGAATCCGGATGCGTCATCGACAACTCCCTGTTAATGGGTGCTGACTTCTATCAACCCTTTGCCGAGCGCAATACCAACTGCGAAACTCGCACAGTACCGATGGGGATTGGAGCCAACACCACCATTCGACGGGCGATTATCGACAAAAATGCCCACATTGGTTGTGATGTGCAAATCATCAACAAAGATCGGATAGAAGAAGCTGAGCGCGAGGACCTAGGGTTCTACATCCGCAACGGCATCATCGTAGTGATGAAAAATGCCGTGATTCCGGATGGAACCATCATCTAGGCAAGAAGCTAGGGGTGTGGAGTTAGGGGAAGATTACCTGTCAACTCCACATCCCACGCCGACTACTACTCGCCTAATTATTTTCATGGGGCTGCCAGGAAGCGGCAAAACCACCCTGGCTCAACATTTACTCACAGCTAGCCCGGAGCGTCGGTTGATTTCTACTGATGCAATCCGGGCTCAATTGTTTGGCGATGAAGCAGTCCAGGGGCCGTGGTTGCAAGTATGGCGCGAAGTCCAACATCACCTACAGCAAGCAGTTGAGCAGATCTCCCAAGGCCACATTCCCGATGCGATCTACGACGCTACCAATACGGCTCGCAAGCAACGGCGACGGGTGTTAACGTTGGCGCGATCGCTGGGCTTTCAGGAGGTTGTCGGTTTTTGGCTAGATTTGCCTTTGGAAGTGTGTTTAGCCAGAAACCGTCAGCGCGATCGCGTGGTTCCAGAAGCTGTAATGCTGCGAATGCACCGACAGCTTTTAGGTGCGCCTCCAGCGCTAGAGGAAGAATTCACGAGCTTGATTCGTCAGTCTTGGCATCAGTAAAACAGGCAATGGCGGAAATTGCGATCGCATCTCGCGCAAGAACCGAACTCTGCGCTAACGCAACCTCTGATACCTTAAATCTAGTTGAAAGACCCACAGCAAGGGACTAGATAGACATTGAGAGGTTTTGAGAGGTTAGAGTTATGGCACTCATTCGTTGGGAACCCTTCCGTGAAGTTGACACCCTACAGCGGGAAATGAATCGGTTATTCGATCGCCTCGCTCCCGAAGTCAACCATACTGCCTTTGTTCCTGCCGCAGAAATGCAGGAAACCTCAGAAGCCATTCAGCTAAAAATTGAAGTACCTGGGATTGAAGTCAAAGACTTGGACGTGCAAGTAACCGCAGAAGCGGTCTCAGTTAGTGGAGAGCGGAAAGCTACTGTCCCCAGCGAAGAGAGAGCTGTCTTTCGTTCCGAGTTTCGTTACGGGCGCTTCCAACGAGTCATTCCCCTCCCCACTCGGGTTCAGAATACCCAAGTGCAGGCTGAGTTCAAAAACGGCATTTTGCATCTCCACCTACCCAAGGCTGAAGAAGAACGCAACAAGGTCGTTAAGGTGAATCTAGCAGGGTGATTGGAGTGGCGATCGCTACTGCTTAGATGCCTGATTAAATCAGGTGCTTGGCAAGCTGGTTGCCTAAATCCGCACTTAATTCGGTCATAGTTCAGGGGAGGGCGTGAGTCAGCATCGCTCTGCCCTGAATCTATGTATAAGCTATTGGAGTTTAGCTTTGCCCCTTACCGCATCCAGATTGCGGCGCGGCTAAAGCAGACGATCATAGATATAAAGACATAAACTGAAACTATTAGAGGAGGTAGGTGGATGGCTGCAACCGACTATAAAGATTACTACGCTGTCTTGGGAGTGAATAAAACCGCCACTGCCGACGACATTAAAAAAGCATTTCGTAAACTAGCCCGCAAGTACCATCCAGACGTTAATCCAGGCAACCAAGACGCGGAAGCGCGTTTTAAGGAAGTCAATGAAGCCTACGAAGTGCTATCTGACCCAGAGAAACGCCAGAAGTACGACCAGTTTGGCCAGTACTGGAAACAAGCGGGTGGCGGGTGGCCAGGTGGTGGAAGTAGCCCCAATGTTGACTTTGGCAACTTTGACTTTAGCCAATACGGCAGTTTTGATGACTTTATCAACGAGCTGTTAGGTCGCTTTGGCAGCCCTGGTGCTGGCCCTAGCCCCGGCGCTGGACGACAAGCCTATAGTTATCGCACCACTCCGGGTGGCCCAGGCTTTGGGGACTTCGGCGGCTTTGGGGGTTTTGGCGACACTGCTACCGCTCCAACTCAAGACAGCGAAGCTGCGATCGCTCTCACCCTGAGAGAAGCCTTCCAAGGTGTGCAGAAACGCCTCAATCTAGGCAACGAAGTGATTGATGTCCGCATTCCTCCAGGGGCGAAACCCGGTAGCCGCATCCGCGTCAAAGGCAAAGGGCCAGCGAGTCCCTATAACCAACAACGCGGCGATCTCTATCTGGTCGTCAACATTCAACCCCATCCCTTCTTTCAGTTTGAGGGCGACAATCTAGTCTGCGAGGTGCCGATTGCGCCGGATGAAGCAGTGTTAGGGGCACAGATTGAAATCCCTACTCCCGATGGCAGCGTCACCATGAATGTGCCTGCTGGCGTGCGGGCAGGGCAATCTCTACGCTTACGAGGCAAAGGCTGGCCCAATCCCAAGGGTGGACGCAGTGATCAAATCGTCAAGATTGCGATCGCCTCCCCCAAGGAACTCAGCCCCCAAGAGCGTGAGTACTACGAGAAAATTCGAGCTATCCGCAGCTTCAATCCTCGCAGCCAAATCCAAAGCATGCAGCTCTAGAGCGCCGCCAACAACTCCTCCACATCGGCGTTGTGCGACAAAAACGAGAACATATGTCGGAAGCGCAGGTTGCCTTGAGAGTCCAAAACAAACTGTGCTGGAAGGGGTGCGCCTAGAGCTTGCCCAACTCGGTAAGCGCGAAATATTTGGCAGCTAGGATCACTAAGAAGTGGCATCTTTAGACCCAAATCACGCACCACAATTTGGCTCTGGCGCTCATCAGTACTGGTAATCATCAAAACTTCCGCACCGCAACTCGTAAACTTCTCGTAGTTCTCGTTTAGCGCCTTGATGTGAGGGAAGCAAAAAGGACAGTATTGCTTTTCGGTAAAGATGCGCGTAAAAGCCAAAATTACGGGTTGCTTTCCCCGGTAAGCCGCTAATTTAATCCGCTGACCCTGAGTAATATCTGGCAACTCAAAATCAGGAGTTTGCTGGCCTAACTTCAAGGAACTCGTTGCTGGAATCGGGAAAAAGTTGTTGAAAAAGCGCTGATTCAGCAGGCCGCTAAAGTCTGTTGAGGTTAGCATCGCTAGCTATAACTGATGTCTGTGAAGTAAGGTTCGGAACTACAGTCAACCATAAAAAAGGGTGAGCATTGCCCACCCTATCAACAAATTACACAGAATCGCTAATTGCTAATCGCTAGCAACTATACCGCTGCGAAGTAATTCTTGGACTTCACAGGGTCAGGATTCATGGTGGCATCACCAGGCTTCCAACCAGCGGGGCAGACTTCATCGGGGTGAGACTGCACGTACTGAATTGCCTGCAAGGTCCGCAGAGTTTCATCCACACTACGACCGAAAGACAGGTTGTTAATGGTGGAGTGCTGGATCACGCCATCTTTGTCGATGATGAAGAGACCGCGTAGTGCCACGCCTGCTTCAGGGTCGAGCACGTTGTAAGCAGCGCTGATTTCTTTCTTGATGTCGGAAACAAGAGGATAGTTGAGGTCACCCACTCCACCTTGTTTGCGATCGCTTTGAGTCCAAGCGAGGTGAGAGAATTCACTGTCTACAGACACGCCTAGAATCTCAGTCCCAATTTGCTTAAATTCGTCGAAGCGATCGCTGAAAGCAGTGATTTCAGTGGGGCAAACGAAGGTAAAGTCTAGGGGGTAGAAGAACAAGACAACATATTTGCCTCGGTAGTCAGACAGCTTGATGGTCTTGAACTCTTGATCGACCACAGCCGTTGCAGTGAAGTCGGGGGCAGGGCGACCAACCCGGAGGCAACCTTCGGTATTGTAGGTCAAGGTCATGTACTTGATTCTCCTTGAAGAGTCTACAGGTCTACATTTGCTGAGTCATAGGTAAGCAGTGAGCAACTCACTTTCTCCTACGCAGGCAACGACTGATTATTTAAGAACTGTTACGCAATATATCATAGTCATAACGATTTTGAGTAGGGCCTGTGGCAGGTTTGCCACAACCTTGGGAGCGCTAAGTAAGGCTTGTTTGACATAATATTGAGTCTGCTTCTGCTTCACAGCCTGTTTTGATGCCACCTCAAACTGCTCCGTCTATCTCTCCCCGTCCCTTCTTGAAATGGGCAGGCGGAAAGAGCCAACTCATTTCTCAGTATCAGCCTTACTTTCCTCAAGAGTTTGCCACTTACTACGAACCTTTTTTAGGAGGGGGGGCTGTTTTCTTTCACCTCTTACCAAAGCAAGCCATTCTTACAGATATTAATCCAGAATTAGTGAATGTTTATTGCTGCGTTCGAGACCAAGTTGAACCTTTGATCCTGCGCTTGCAAGAGTATCAGAAACAGCATTCCCATGACTACTATTACCAAGTAAGAGCTGAGAAGCCTACGACTGATTTGGAGCGAGCAGCTCGTCTAATCTATTTGAACAAAACTTGCTTCAATGGCTTATATCGAGAAAATTCCAAAGGGAATTTCAATGTACCCATTGGGCGCTATAAAAATCCTGGGATTTGCAATGCAGAGTTATTGCGCTCAGTATCACTAGCCTTGCGATCAACTGTAATTGTAATCAAGCCTTTTGAGGCAATTTTAGATTGCGCTAATCGTGAGGATTTCATCTATTTTGATCCGCCCTATTATCCTCTTAGTTCGACCAGTAACTTCACTGCTTACAGTCGCTACGCCTTTGATCAAGAGCATCAAATAAGACTAAGAGATGTATTTGCAAAGCTGGCAAGCCGAGGTGTGAAGGTGATGCTTTCTAATTCAGATTGTGAGTTTATTCGGGAGCTATACGCAGGCTTTAATATCAACGCGATCACCGCTGCTCGATCGATTAACTCTAAAGCAAGCAAGCGAGGAAAAATCACAGAGGTTTTGGTGACTTCCTATTAATTCATAGAGTAATTGAGCGAAGAAAAAGAAAATTTGGTTTTCTTAATATCCAGAAGGCAACACCCAATCGCCTTCTGGATTTTTCAACTGAATTAGTTTACGGATATATCAGAATTTTGTAGGTTTCTGGTCCCGGTGAAACGGCTTGTTCGACAGCTTGAGATAGATCCTCTAGGGGATAGCGATCGCTAATCAATGCTTCGACATCAATGCGACGATTAAACACAATATCCGCAGCCAAATTCTGTACCCGGAAAGAAGAGCTGTAACTCCCCATCAAGTCAATTTCCCGGCGATAGAGAATATTGGGATTAATGGGAATTTCAACCTCATCGGGAAACTCTGCGAAGAACAAGATTTTGCCGCCTTTGCGCGTGCAATCTAGGGCTTGGAAGAAGGCTTTGTCGCTGGGCACCGCGAGCAGACTCACATCCACACCCATGCCTTGGGTTAATGCCTGAACCTTCTGAGCAATTTCAGGATCGCGGGCATCAAACGCGGCATCTGCCCCTACACTCAGAGCTTTTTCAATCCGAGCAGGAATTAGATCTGTGGCGATCGCTCTAGCACCGAAGTACTTCACCAGCATGATGAACATCAGCCCAATTGGGCCTGCGCCGGTGATCAGTACGGTTTGACCGGGGGCAATTTGGGCTTTTTTAACGGCTTTGAGGCAGCAGTTAGTCGGTTCGACAAAGCTGGCTTGCTCAAAACTAATGTCGTTGGGGATGGGAATCAAGCCACCGTTTCGGACAATGTGCCCCGGCACTTTGACATATTCGGCAAAACCGCCACCGCTGGGAGCAAATCCTGCTGTTGTCGTGACGTTTTTGTAGACATCGCACATGGAGAAGTTGTCATTAAGGCAATAGTTGCAATGCATACAGGGAATGTGGTGCATTACGACGACGCGATCGCCCACTTGCCAATTTTTGACTTCAGCCCCGACAGCCGCGATCGTGCCAGCAGTTTCATGACCAAAAATTCTGGGTGGTTCGTAGAGAGGATAGAGAATTTTTTTAATGTCAGATTGGCATAGCCCCACAACTTTGACTTGCACGAGCACTTCATCTGCGCCTAATTCAGGCACAGGCAGTTCCTCGTAACTTAGCTGCTTTACCCCACGAAACACTTGTGCTTTCATACTCCCCTCTAATGCTGCTAATCTGCCGCTAAAGTGCCGAAATTAGGTTTTTGCAGACCCAATGATCATAAACTTTACCAAGACTCGTTATTCGTCACGCCGGCAAAGTCAATCGCATGCCACTCACCTTAGAAGAATTAACCGCTGATGTTTTAGTTGTGGGTGGAGGCACAGGCGGCACAGTTGCAGCCATACAGTCGGCCCGACGAGGAGCCAAAACCGTTTTAGTCAGCGAGTTTCCTTGGCTGGGTGGCATGCTGACCAGTGCAGGAGTTTGTGCCCCAGATGGCAATGAGCTGGCTGCGTTTCAAACCGGAATTTGGGGAGCTTTTCTCCGAGAATTACAAAAACGGCAACCGGGTGGCTTAGATCATGGCTGGGTCAGCTTCTTTACCTATGACCCTCGCATTGGTGCCCAGATTTTCGCCGATTGGGTGCGATCGCTGCCTAACTTGCAGTGGATTAGCGGTCAAACACCTGTAGAAGTTCTACACCAAGGCGATCGCGTTATGGGCGTGCGGTTTGCAGAGGTGACAGTCAAGGCCCAAATTACCCTAGATGCCACCGAACTAGGCGATTTATTGGCTTTGGCAGAAGTGCCTTACCGTTGGGGTTGGGAACTGCAATCTGAATGGCAGGAACCGAGCGCTCCACCCTCTGCCAATGCCTTAACTCAGCTCTGCCCAGTACAGTCGCCTACTTGGGTAGTGATTCTACAAGACTTTGGTGCGGGCAATCATGCCCCAGCGATCGCCCCTCCACCCAATTACGATCCAGCCCAATTTGCTGGAGCTTGGGAAGGTTATAGCCCAGAGCAGTTTCTCAACTACGGTCGCTTACCTGGCGATCGCTTCATGCTCAACTGGCCCCAGTGCGGCAATGATTACGGCCTAGGTGTGGATCGCCTGGTTCAATCGGCGCAAGCGCAACAGGAGTTTTTGCAAGAAGCTCGCTGGCATACTCAAGGTTTTGCTCATTTTATCCAAACGCAACTTGGCGATCGCTACGGTTTAGCCGCTGATATTTTTCCCGACCTACCTGGAAATTTGGGAGGTGGAGCTTACGCCCTGCATCCCTACTATCGCGAAGCTCGCCGCCTCCAAGGACTGGTGACTGTACGCGAGCAAGATATTTTGCCTGTGCCCGGAGGGCAAGTAGCTGCTTTACCTGTAGATGAGCAAGGTCAAGTCACGGCGATCGCGATCGGCAACTATGCAAATGACCACCACTACCCGACGCATATCAACGGCCAAGCTTTACCGAGCGTCAACCTTAAGCCTAAGTCAATTCGATGGGGTGGACGCTGGACAGGAACTCCTTTCACTATTCCTTACGGTTCCTTGATACCGCTAGCAGCGGATGGCTTATTGGTCTGTGAAAAGAATATTTCTGTCTCTCACATGGCCAATGGTGCCACCCGTTTGCAGCCTACAGTGATGAATATTGGTCAAGCCGCAGGCATGGCTGCTGCATTGTGTGTAGAGCACAACTGTCAACCCAGAGAACTCAAAGTGCGATCGCTGCAAACTGCTTTACTGGAAGAGCCTACTGCACCTGCTGCGATCGTTCCCCTCTTCAATTCGCTACCTGATCATCCTGACTGGCTCCGGCGGCAAGCTCACTATCTGGCTCATCCAGAGACGTACCCCACCGATGGTCAATGCAGTCGAACCGAGCCCCCAAAAGAACAACAAATTGCAGCAAGTTCTAGCTCTGAGTCAACTAGCGCCACCTCAATGGTGCTGAGTGGTGTTTTTTGCCGCGATCGCCCTCAAGAGTATGATTTGATTCCGTTCAGCCCAACGGCACCGTCAGATCACCCTTTAGCTGCCACTACTAGCCTGGTCACCCTATGCCCTCAGATTAACCAGCAACTAGAATCTTATCCACATCAACAACCGATACAAATATTAGGGCGATTGAACTCAGCGGGCAATTGGCTGTTAGTTGAGCAAGTTTCCCCATTGGCGGGATCAGAATGAGCAGAAAAAATTGCTAACAGCTCTATCGGGCTCTCCAGCATTTGATTGCAGCCATACTAGTTAACGAAAACCAACTGCTAAAAATCAACTTTTTCTTCAGAATTTAGCCAAAGCAAGCCTGGCTACCACAATTTTTTTCCTGATCCGAGGTCAGAAGTTCCGTATCAGAAAGTAGCAGCTCTGAGATGGATACTTCCCATGCACATTTATCAATCTGTCATTGCAGTTCAATTGCTGACAGTTGTTTTGGCATTTGGCTGGCAGCCTACTAGCTATAGCTTACACAATTCTCCGCCTTCTGCTCAAACTCAAGCAACTTTAGCCGCTCAAGCAAGTCGAAGCACTGACGTCGCCCCTCATCGTGGTAGTGGACGTCGTAGCCTAGGCCAAATTGCTCGCTCGTTTCAGCCTCAAATTTAACTAGTTCAAGCGCGACATTAGAGTATAAATTATAACCAGCTTTGGGTGAGGATACAAACAACCTAGAGCTGCTTTTCCGCATCAAGAGATAGGTGACAAAAAGACAGGTAATTTGTAAGGGTAAGCCTGCTGTCATAACTCTTGCAATCAAAGGAACTTAATGCCAAATCAGGATTTCTCAGACCGCTCAGCCAGGGTGATTGAAGCGGCTCGATTTTGTCGGCCTGAATGGCAATAGTGGAGCAAGAGAATTTCTTGAAATGCGTCTCTAGGAAAGGAAATTCAGCTATTCTCAAATGGCTGATCCATAATCCTTGGTTTAGGAAAAATCACTAGTGCTTAAAATACCTGCATGCTTTAAGCTTAAGGGTGTTCGATGAAGAGAGTAAATCGATTGTTCTGCAATAGAGATAGAGCTATCAATAAGTGCTCAAACTTTTATACACAAATTGTATATTCACCTAGTCGCTCCTGCGGAGCATGGCTACTGCTATGACTAACGACTTAGATCTGATCAAACGTCTTAGCCCCAGTGCAATGGATCAGATCATGCTTTACTTGGCCTTTAGTGCCATGCGCACCAGCGGACATCGGCATGGGGCATTTCTAGATGCGGCTGCAACTGCTGCCAAGTGTGCTATTTACATGACTTATTTGGAGCAAGGACAGAACCTGCGTATGACAGGTCACTTGCACCACATTGAACCCAAACGGGTCAAAGTAATTGTTGAGGAAGTCAGACAAGCCCTAACGGAAGGCAAACTCCTGAAAATGCTGGGGTCTCAGGAACCTCGGTATCTGATTCAGTTTCCCTACGTTTGGTTAGAGCAATATCCTTGGCAGCCTGGGCGATCACGCATTCCTGGGACAAGCCTCACCTCCGAAGAAAAGCGCCAGATTGAGCAGAAACTACCCGACAATTTGCCAGACGCTCAACTGATCAATTCCTTTCAATTCATGGACTTGATCGAGTTTCTGCATACGCGATCTCAAGAAGACCTCAGCGCAGATCGTCAGATGCCTTTAAGTGAGGCATTGGCAGAACACATTAAACGCCGTTTAATTTACTCTGGCACTGTCACACGCATTGAGTCGCCCTGGGGCATGCCATTTTATGCGTTGACCCGTTCTTCCTACTCCCCCGCCGATGATGAGGAGCGTACCTACATCATGGTAGAGGACACAGCTCGCTATTTTCGCTTGATGAAAGATTGGGCTGATCAGCAACCTCGTGTCATGCGAGTGCTTGAGGAACTCGATATTCCTACCGAAAAAGTGGATCAAGCACTGGAAGAACTAGATGAAGTCATCCGGGCTTGGGCCGATCGCTACCATAAGGTAGGCGGACAATCCATGATTCTGCAAATGGTACTCGGTCCCCGCGAGGAAGAAGGCTCCTCTTGGTAGTTTCCTTTTTATCAAGTTAAAAATCGGGATGACTGGATTCGAACCAGCGGCCCCTTCGTCCCGAACGAAGTGCGCTACCAAGCTGCGCTACATCCCGTCGTAGTCTCAACTAACCAAGTTTAGCCTATCACAGCACAAATATATTGTGATGCGCCGCTACTTGTTAAGATTAAGCATACATAACTTCAGCAATCAAAACTCAGCGTGGTTGTTAAGCCAGAGTGGTTACGGGTAAAAGCTCCCCAGTGGGAGCGAGTTGGTAGTGTCAAAGAAATCCTCCGGGATTTAGCACTAAATACGGTGTGTGAGGAAGCGTCTTGTCCCAACATCGGTGAGTGCTTTAATCATGGCACAGCAACGTTTTTGATCATGGGACCAGCTTGTACAAGAGCTTGTCCTTACTGTGATATTGATTTTGAGAAAAAGCCCAAACCACTCGATCCTACTGAACCCGATCGCTTGGCTGAGGCAGTGCAGCGATTGCGCTTGAATCACGTTGTGATCACCTCTGTAAACCGAGATGATCTGCCCGATGGCGGTGCATCTCAGTTCGTCCGGTGTATTCAGGCAATTCGAGAAACTTCTCCCAGCACCACCATCGAAGTTTTGATTCCAGATCTGTGTGGCAATTGGCAGGCACTAGCAACCATCTTGCAAGCACAACCAGAGGTGCTGAACCACAATACAGAAACCGTACCTCGGCTTTATCGGCGGGTACGTCCTCAAGGCCAGTACGAGCGCAGTTTAGAGCTTCTCAAGCGATCGCGAGAACTTGCCCCTTGGGTTTACACCAAGTCTGGCATCATGGTGGGCTTAGGAGAAACCGACGCGGAAGTGCGGGCAGCCATGCAGGATCTGCGAACTGTAGACTGTGACATCCTTACGATTGGGCAGTATCTACAGCCCAGCCAAAAACACTTAGGCGTAACCAACTTTGTGCCGCCAGAGCAATTTGAGGCTTGGCGACAATTTGGCGAATCTATTGGCTTTTTGCAAGTCGTGTCCTCCCCCTTAACCCGCAGTTCTTACCATGCGGAGCAAGTGAGGGTATTAATGGAACGCTACCCCCGCACTGCTGCGCCCTCTGCTAATTCCTCACCACTAGATTGAGCAAAGGGTTGTGCAAACTGTAACGCTGGCAGTACTTGGGGCAGGCGCGTGGGGTTCAGCTTTGGCAAATTTAGCAGCCAAAAATGGTCACTCTGTGCGCCTATGGTCACGCCATCAAGCTCAAAGCTTGAGAGAGGTAGTAGAAAGTGCTGACCTGATTGTGTCTGCGATTTCCATGCAGGGCGTGAGAGCCGTAGTTGAACAGATGCAATCTTTAGCGATCGCCAAGCCAGCGATTTTGATCACCGCAACCAAGGGGCTAGATCCAACCACCACACTCACTCCTTCCCAAATTTGGCAAGCTGCTTTTCCAGACCATCCAGTTGTGGTGCTGTCTGGACCCAACTTATCTAAAGAAATCGAAGCAGGTTTGCCTGCGGCCACTGTGGTTGCCAGTGAACAGATGGTAGCGGCTGAGGTTGTGCAAGCGGTCTTCTCGTCTGGAATCTTTCGGGTTTATACGAATCCTGATCCCCTAGGCGTCGAATTGGGTGGCACGCTCAAAAATATTATTGCGATCGCAGTTGGAGTATGCGATGGTCTGCAATTAGGCACCAATGCCAAGGCCGCCCTTGTAACTCGGGGTCTGACAGAAATTATTCGGATTGGTACCCACTGGGGTGCAAAGACAGAAACCTTCTATGGTCTCTCTGGCTTAGGCGACCTGCTGGCAACTTGTAACAGTGTCCTAAGCCGTAACTATCGCGTTGGTTATGGCTTAGCTCAGGGCCGAACGCTCTCAGAAGTACTAGCGACATTGGAAGGAACCGCTGAGGGAATCAACACCACTCAAGTACTAATCCAAGTCGCTCGGCAGCACAATATTTCTATACCTATTTCCCATCAAGTGTATCGCTTGCTAGAAGGTGAGATTACTCCGCAACAAGCAACCGCAGCCCTAATGCTAAGAGACACTAAGCCTGAGAATAACGTTCTCAGGTTCTAAGCTAAGTTGACAGAAACATCATTAGGTTGGCAAAACCTACATCAAAGCTTGTTGAAGCGTAGACCTGTTTGCAGATCTGGTGAAACTTAGCAAGTGATCAGGAAATCCTATGTAGGGTGATGTAGATTAACTTAGCATCGGACCTGAGTCACTCGTATATTCCTATTCACTCCTTATAGTTTGGATAGACGAGCTAAACAGGTTAACTGCATCTACCAAAAAGTAGATCTAAAGTTGGGTGCAAGTAACAAGATGGGTGCCTACTGTAGACCTAATTGAAGCATGAAGCTAGCCCTTGAGCCGTTAAAGCTCGAATGCTACCCAGAAAGCCTGGCTATTCAATTCGCCGCTGATGATCGTGACCCAAGTTATGTCAGAAAAAGTTGACCTAACTTAACCCTGGAACTCTCAGCCGCGTTCTGAAGTCTGACATGACGGGAACAATAGCAGCGAGACCTAGCTAGCAAGCCCCATAATTACCCGGAGCGACTGAGACGATCACTATGCCAGCAACATCTTTTTACGCTGATGCAGAATATGACGATCAACTGAACGCTACTAGCTTTCGGTTGAACAATGAAGACATCGAGCCAAGTGCAGATGATCTCGTTGACTTAGACATGGGGTATGCCGATCCAGCTAATGGTTTACGTAAAAGTGTGAGCCGCCGCACCACTGATCTAGTGCGCTTGTATCTCCAGGAAATTGGTCGGGTTCGCTTATTGGGGCGAGATGAAGAAGTTTCAGAAGCGCAGCGGGTACAGCGCTACATGCGATTGCTAGAGTTACGCAACGAAGTAGCAGCCGCAGGGGATGAACCAATTAAGCGTTATGTTGATTTGATTGAAGCCCATGACTGTCTAGCATCTCAGCTAGGTCATCGGCCTTCTCTAGAGCGATGGGCTACCCAAGCAGGCGTTACTGTCGCAGACCTAAAGCCAATTTTAGCCCAAGGAAAACGTCGTTGGGCAGAGGTTGTAGCCTTAGAAGTAACGGAATTGGAGCAGATTCAAACAGAAGGTCTGCGAGCCAAGGAACACATGATCAAAGCGAACTTGCGCTTGGTCGTATCTGTCGCGAAGAAGTACCAGAATCGAGGCCTAGAGCTGCTGGATCTGATTCAAGAAGGCACCCTCGGCTTAGAGCGAGCGGTAGAAAAGTTTGACCCAACCAAAGGTTATCGCTTTAGCACCTATGCTTACTGGTGGATTCGCCAAGGAATTACCCGGGCGATCGCAACTCAGAGCCGCACGATTCGCCTACCAGTTCACATCACTGAAAAACTGAACAAGATCAAAAAAGCTCAGCGCAAGATTTCTCAAGAAAAGGGTCGGACGGCCACTATTGAAGACATTGCTACTGAGCTTGAAATGACGGCTCCGCAAGTTAGAGAAGTATTACTGCGAGTCCCCCGCTCTGTTTCTCTAGAAACCAAAGTAGGCAAAGAGAAAGATACAGAACTAGGAGATTTGCTGGAAACCGAAGATGTATCCCCTGAAGAAATTTTGATGCGGGAAGCCCTACGTCGAGACCTTCAGCAATTGCTTACAGACTTGACTAGCCGTGAGCGTGACGTGATCTTAATGCGCTTTGGTTTAGGCGACGGTCATCCCTATTCCTTGGCTGAAATTGGCCGAGCTTTAGACTTGTCGCGGGAGCGCGTCCGTCAGATTGAAGCGAAAGCTTTGCAAAAACTGCGTCAGCCTAAGCGTCGTAACCGAGTGCGAGACTATTTAGAATCCCTTAGCTAAGGACTGCTAGGAAAGCCTAGAGAGACTTTTGTTCGTCAATTGCTCCTCAGGTTTTTGAGTAAGTTCTAAATAGTGGTAGGTTTGTACTAGCTACCTAATTAAACATTATTGTCAACAAGGCGATTCTCTTGATAATCACCTTGTTGATTGTGTATCATTCTCAATAAAGAGACTTTATTGGGAAGTTTACTTATGTCTCTCTACACAACGTCTTCACTGAAGGCTGAACTCAACGAGCGAGGCTGGCGTCTTACACCCCAACGAGAGACAATCTTGCAGGTATTTCAGAACCTTCCCAAAGGGAATCATCTGAGTGCCGAAGATCTATATAACGAACTACAAACAGATGGAGAACGGATTAGCCTATCTACCATCTACCGAACTCTGAAGTTAATGGCTCGGATGGGAATTCTGCGTGAGCTAGAGTTGGCAGAAGGCCACAAGCATTATGAAATCAATCAGCCTTACCCTTATTACCATCACCATCTGATTTGCGTACGTTGCAATAAGACGATTGAGTTTAAGAGTGACTCGATCCTAAAAATTGGCACAAAAACCGCTCAAAAAGAGGGCTATCATTTGCTGGATTGCCAGTTGTCGATTCATGCGATCTGCCCCACCTGTCAGCGTTCACTAATGCCTGCTTAAAAGCAGAGCTAGGTTACTAGACTTGAGCATCGGGGTAAGCGCTAGAAGCGCCCGTTCCGAACATCGCGATCGCTCACTCCATAAAACCGCTGGGCTGCCGCGATCGCTCTTTGGGTCGTAGGTCCCATACTGCCATCTAAGGCACCAGGATAAAAGCCTCTAGCCTTGAGTCGTCGCTGCAACTCTAAAACACTAAACTTTTGGGCAGGACGCGCATTCTCCCCAATGTAACCACCTTGCCCAAGGCCTGAGTTAGGGCTACGAGCCGTATCAAAACTAGAGGAGCTACCCAAGCTAGCCCAAGTGCCAGAACCAACCACACCATCCCCCGTTAAATTACGATCGCGCTGAAATTGAATTACGGCCTGCTCAGTAGCTGGACCAAAGACCCCATCTATCGGCTCAAAATAGTAGCCTAATATGTTTAGACGTCTTTGCAAATCTTCGACGGTAATACCGCGATCGCCTAAGGACACAGTTGCCTGATCAACAGCGCTATTGTAGAACTCTGAACCAAAATTGCTCGGTTCGCTGCTGTAGTAGGAAGTGGCTGAAACTGAGGTTGAGCTGAGTTGAGCACAATTCAGGGCTCTAGCTGTTGTAGAACCAACCACACCATCCGCTGTTAAGCCGCTGTCTTGCTGAAATTGCACAACTGCTGCTTCAGTTTTAGACCCAAAATAACCAAATGTGCTGGTGTCCAAGTAGTTTTGATCGACTAGACATCTTTGCAACACTTCTACTTCGGGGCCTTCGTCTTCACGTTGTAGCGGCAACGCTAACACGTGGTCAGCTAGGGTGAGCGCTGCTAAACCAGAAATCACAGTGAGCAGTCGGATTAAAAACCCACTCGAAAGTTTTGCCCAATTTAGATCGCTGAACAGTTCTGAGGTTTTGTCAGCGGGAAATAATTCAACCCTTGGAGGTGCTTCGTAGCTTGAGACAAGGTGAAGATAAGCGAGGTTTTCCATAATTTTCCCGCGATGCACTGAAAAGCTGAGCAAAATCCAAAGTTCTCAGGCTCTGGGTCTGAGAAACTTTTCCAATATCTTATGCGATTTGGTTACTGGTGTTCAGTATTTTTACAGGGATTTTACAGTTGCTACATAACTTAATTCGAGCGCTCTGTGTTACCTGCTTTTACCCAGCCCGCGCGATCGCTGTTTTCCAGGCGAACTCGTTGCCATTGCTTATCAGAGCTTTCCTCTAGCACTACAACTCGGCTGTTAAATTCGATACCACCAATCTGGTTGGAATCGCGGCCAGGGCCATCTCGCAAAATTAAGCCAATCGGTTGTACGACACGAGCTTGATAAGCCCCTGGTTCCAAAACTGGAGCTGAGGCAGTGCTGGACACCTGAGAAGATTGAGCATTTCCAGCAGCAGGCTTAGAAACTGTAACGGCTTTATTAGTGAGCGGCTTGTCATTAGCAAACGCTGGTCTGGGGGGAGGAGCAGTGAGTTTAGTGACAAGATACCGAGCAGCCACCACTCCTCCTAGTCCCAAGAGGGCGATCGCCAGCGCAAAACCCAGCAGAAATTTTATTAGGTTTATCAGGCCAGACCACTTCATGGCTAAAACCAAATCAGACTGTATTCTACATTGCTGCTCCCAAATTTATCTGGATTTGGATGAGGAATTCCGACAAATCCTAAAATACAAGTTCGCTTTAGTCAGGAGACTGTATGGAGCGAGAGACCCGGCTACTTAAGCCACCATGCCGAGAAGCTAGACGCGCTTTGCCAGCCGCTGCCCAATCCTGAAGAAATTGAATTTGCTCCCGTGCTGTTTGAGCCAAAGGAACCATTTGACTAGCCGCCTCCAGAATATCGTCAGTCGTAAAGTCCCGATTTTGGCTAAACCCAATATGCATTGCCTCTATGATGGTTTGCTCAATCTCTGCGCCTGAGAAGTCAGGAGTTTCATAGGCGAGGCGCTCCAAGTCGTAACTCTTTAGATTGTGAGATCTTAAACGAGACAAATGCACCGAGAAAATAGCTCGACGTTCTTCTTGACTGGGCAAGCCGACGAAGAAGATTTCGTCAAATCGGCCCTTACGCAACATTTCAGGTGGCAACGCCTGGACATTATTGGCAGTTGCGACCACAAAAACAGGAGAAGACTTTTCTGCTAGCCAGGTAATGAAAGTGCCGAAGACGCGGCTAGTCGTCCCAGCGTCTCCTTTACTGTCAAATCCTGAAAAAGCTTTGTCAATTTCGTCAATCCACAGCACACAGGGAGCTAACGCTTCAGCTAGCTGAATCATTTGCCGAGTTCGAGATTCTGATTCACCCACCAACCCAGCAAATAATCGTCCTACATCTAATCTAAGTAAGGGCAAATGCCAGTGGTGGGCGATCGCTTTAGCGGTTAAAGACTTACCAGTCCCCTGAATTCCAGCCAATAGCATACCTCTAGGATGCGGCAAACCATACTGTCGGGCTCGCTCAGAAAAGGCACCTCCCCGTCTCAATAACCAATCTTTAAGGTTATCTAAACCACCAATGTCTGAAATTCTTTCAGTAGCAGGGTAAAAATCTAAGATTTGCGTCTGGCGGATGGTCTGCCGTTTCTCTTCTAGGATCAAATCCACATCGTCTGGTTGCAGTTCACGATGTGTGGCGATCGCTCGGGCCAACACCCGCCGAATTCGTTCGATGGAAAGACCCTGACAAGAGCGCACCAAATCATCTAGCGTGCGACCTTCCAGAGATTGACCTGTTGACACCAGCAGACGCTCAATCTCAACCTGGATATCATCAGGAGCAGGCAATGGAAACTCTAAAACAGTGATAACCTCGCTCAGCTCATCTGGAATGGTGATCTGCGACGCGACGAGAACGACATTCTTAGGCTGAGATTTGAGCAATCGAGCCAAATTCCGCAGTTTACGCGAAACAGAAACATCTTCTACAAAGCGATGAAAGTCACGCAAGATGAAGATAGCAGGAGCAGTTGCAGGTAGTTTTTCGACAAATTCTAGGGCTTGTAGAGGATTGCGCTTACCGAAGCCTGCATCATTAGCGTTGCCCTGATAGCCATCGACAAAATCCCAGATGTAAACTGCGCGATTACCTTGGTGCTTAGCAGACTGCGCGATCGCCGCTTCTACCCGCTCTTCTTCGCGAGTGGGAATATAGATCAAGGGGTAGCGAGCTCGTAGCAGTAGCTCGAACTCATTGCTAAAGTTCATAAAACTATCCAACTCAGAACAGTGGCATCAAGAAGGTAGCTGTTTTCTCAAGGCCTCCAAAGAAGCCCAACGACTATCTGTTCCTGAAGAAGAAAGTGAGTCAGATAACTTAATGCCGGTACAAGCCGGGTCACATAGCTGGCGCTGAGGAATTGCCAAACATAGCTGTTCGTAGAGCCATTTAGCAGCATCGAAGTTGCCTTGAGGCGATAAGCTTTCTACTAAATCTTCTAGCCCCACTTCGCGGTCTAGAATAATTGCATCTGCATCACCAGCCGACTCATCCAACCAGATAAGCTCGGAAGCATCCACAGCCAACCGATGATTATAGTTTTGCAAGCAACGATGACAAGCCAAAGTAATAATGGTTTCGGCCTGCACTGAAACTTCTAAATAATTGCCGCGATGAGTGACCTTTAGCTGTCCCTGAACAGGGGTCAAAGTTTCCAGATCGGGAAGAAACTCTTTAAACTCAAGAACTTCTGTCTGCTCAGGAGCCCTCGTTAACTGAGGGATGTAAATGGCGTCCATACAGATTCTGTGCCAGTCAAAAAGTTGAGATGTTACTCTACCCTAGCAATTTATAGCTTTGAATTTAGCTGCGATGGTAGATTAGACAGCTCAGTTAGCTAGGTTCTGTCTGCGTCTGCTTCACCACTAAGCGCCGATCAGGTTCTCGGCCTCGACTATAGGTTTCCAAGTCAGGATACACCTTTAGGAAAGTGTGAATCTGCCGTCGCTCGGCTGAAGAGAGCGCTTTCATCTCCACCTCTTGACCCGTCTGGCGAACTTGGTCCGCTGCCTGCTCTGCCAAAGATTGCAGCTCAGCTTGACGGCGGGCGCGATATCCTGCCAACTCAATCGTGTAGGCTTTTTGCTGATCCTCAGCTTGGCCTAAGTTGAGAATAGTATTAGCAAGATATTGGAGCGCGTCCAAGACGGCCCCATTAGGCCCCGTCAGTTGTTGAATTTGTTCCGGAGTCAGGCCTGTTTCATCAATGGTCAGCCAATAGCTAGCCCTATCTTCTAGGGTTGCTTCAGTACCAGACTGTGTTGAGGTGGGGTCATGGGCCGCTTGCTCAGCGACTTGCACATCTGCTGGTAGATCCACCAAGCTCAATAATTCCTGAAGCCACTCTCGACCTTGTTGCACGCGATGACCGTCCTCCGGAAAGTAAATATGCCGACTACTCCAGTTAGGCCTTTTTCTTAGCCCGTCCTGGTTCAAAAGGAAGGGCTTCTCTGTCTGTACCACCACCAGAGGTTTTGGCCTCTTCATCCACAATCTTCTGCAAGTTTTCGGGTAGAGGCTCCCGTGACAGAATAAAGGTTTGGAAGGTTTGGAAGATGTTAGCTAGCAGCATGTACATCAAGACACCAGCTGGAAGCGGGAAGAACAAGAACATCCCAGAGAAGATAATTGGCGTAATCTTGTTGACCGTTGCCTGTTGGGGATTGGAATTAGGTCCTTGACCCGACAAGATTTGGTTGATGTACAAGCTGATACCAAAGAAGAGCACCATGCCAACGATGTCCCAATGGATTGTGCCATCGTCATCAAAGGCTCCAACTCGACCTAAGGCATCAATGAACAGAAATCCTTTGTCTGCTGCCAAGCCTGGGACGACACCCTGAACGCTCACTTCTCCTGGCTGGAGGGCTTCTAAGTTGCCACTCTCATCAATTCGAACTCGATCTTCGCCTTTGGTGATTTTCCAGCTAGGTTGGATTTTGGTTTCAGGATGCTCTTCTAATAGCGTACCTAGAGGCTTGCCATCTACGGTTTGAAACTCAATTTTGGTTTTTTCTCCAACGGCTAACCGGTTACCACCTGGCAGGAGGGCAACAACAGGTGCGTGGACCTTGTCAGCGATAAAGATGTTCTGGGGAGAAGTTGCAAACGCTTGAGGCTGAACCTGGGTAATCTGCTCCTGAGGTAGGATTTGCAGATTGACGCTGTAGTTAGCATCTGAGAACGGTGAACCACGCAGCGTTGCAAAGAGGGCAAATAGCACCGGCATTTGCAGCAAAACAGGAAAGCAGCCTGCTAGCGGATTGCCAAACTCTTTGTAAATTTTGCTCATTTCCTCCTGCTGCTTAGCAGGATCGTCTTTGTGACGCTCTTGAATTTCCTTGACCCGCTTCTGCATAACGGGTTGGGTGACGCGCATCCGACGCATACTCCGGATCGAGCCAGCGCTGAGAGGATAGAGGGCAAAGCGAATTACTAGTGTCAGAGCCACGATGGCTAGACCGTAACTAGGCACAATCCCGTAGAAAAAGTCCAGGATTGGCAGCATGACATTGTTGGAGAGAAATCCTACACCGAAGTCCATTCGCTCTAAGTCAACCTACGTGCTCTGAATGTTCTAATCTAATCTATCTGATATTAATTCAGCCTGGAGAGGCATTGACATAAATAAAGCCCCTAAAGGGCTGAAGGTAGCAAGTCTTGGCGATCGCAAACTTAGTTACTGAATGCTGAGGAAGCCACTCTGTCGCTCTCGATCGCTGCATTCAGGGAGTTAGGATTTAGCGCCCACTGCACCGCTTGCTTGCTGAGCCCTTGTGGAGAGCTTGTCATTGATGTAGTCGTAGACCTCTCTAAAGTTAGGCACCGATCGCAGCTCTAGGCGGCTGCCATCTTTTAAGGTGATGACCATATCGCCCCAAGCACCCAGTCCACGAGGTACAGTGACGATTTTGGCAATTTCGGAGTAGATGATATCGGAGCGATCGCGCCCCATCCAACCACCAGTGACAGAAATACGACGATTGGTAATGCGATAACGAACCCACAGGGCGCGAACAATAGCACCAACGCTCAGGGGGATACAAATAATAGTAAATCCCAGCAAAAAGTTGATGATCAGATCGCCAATGTGAGGACCGCCCTCATAGTATGCTTCCTCGTTAATCGCCATTACCTTAAAACCTCAGCATCTACCAACAACTGCTCTAATTCTCGCAGAACTTGATGATAATCGCACTGAACAGCGGGGGGACGCACTACAACTACTAGCTGCCAGCCCAGAGGTAGCTGGGGCAAAAACTGTCGTAGAGCAGCCCGAATTTGTCGCTTTAGGCGATTGCGAACTACAGCACGTTTACTGACTTTTTGACTAACAGAAATACCAATCTGAGTTGGTAATGCTGGAGAGTGGCTGGAATGGTTGAGATGACCTTGTTTGTTTAAGGCTCGTAAGGTTATGTTCGCCGTCGAGCGACGAATTCCACCTTGATAAACGGCACTAAAGTCTTGTCGCCGTTTAAGCCGATTTGACTGGGGCAGGGACACTTCAGTCTTCGAGCCACTCCGTTGATTGCAATAAGTACTGCCTAGACTGCAAGACGTTGACGGCCTTTTTGTCTGCGGGCCTTGATGACTCGCTGGCCATTCTTAGTACGCATGCGGGCCCGGAACCCGGAAGTTCTTTTTCTTTTGCGAGAGGTACCACCCAAAGTCCGCTGAGTCATAGTTCAAGTTGCTCCAAACGTGCTAATCGATTAAGCGTGAAAAAAGCCACAGTCTACCATCGTACCATCGATTTTGCACTGATTAGCTAACGCTGAGTTCCCAAGTGCCCAAGTAGCGTAACAGCGGCACATCACCGGGAGACAGAATCTGACAGTTGAAGTAAAAGATGCCAGGATTGGAAGGGTTTTTAACGTTGGAGAACACTAATTCAACAGCGCTGTTGGCGGGAATGGGTTCTTCGGGAATCAGCTCAATGACTCGGTTCTCTTTATTCCAATTCACTTCTTGGAGGGGAACACTCTTACCTTTGACCCGAATCTCCATATCGTCTTTATCGAACTTACCTTTGTAGTAGTTGGGGTAAGTAATGCTGAATTGAGCTACTGCTAATTTCATTTTCTTAGCTGGAACTCGGAGTCGATAGCGATCCCAACCGTTGGTATGCCCCCCAAAGTCTAAGCGGTAACTGAGCCGATATTCTGGCTTAACACCGCTAAAAATGGTCAATCCAGGTAGGCTTTGAGCTAATGTGACAGCAGGAATTGACCCCAATAAGCAACCTGCGATCGCAAGAGTTGAGAAAGCGCCTCGTGCCATCAATTTCTTAGAGAACATAAGCTTTGTGCGTGGACAATAGGGTTGAGTGATTCAGTTGCAAAACTTCATCAATATTGACTTTACCAGGATTGATGAAGTTCCAACTGGGCTGAGTGACGCCGAGCCAAGAGAAAAAGTGCCATTAACCCAAGCCTAGGCTCATCTACTAGAAAAAATTGCTACCACAGCCTGATATCCGGCTGCTCAGGTTTTAGGTTACTGCACTATTAATCGAAGCAGAACGACTCCCAGAAGCAATTAATTTGCTTTCAGGATTTAGAGAGCCTGGTTTTACTAATAATGTCTTCAAAGTTGTGTCTTTAAATATTGAAATCTATTAAAACAAGTTAAAGATACCAATCTGATTTTGGGGATCAACATACTATGCGAAATACACCTCTACGCTTACCTGGGAATTTCTTGAATTGTTTGTTCTAAGTCAAGTAAATTTACAAGCTAACCGCATCCGTTATCACTGCTCAGGACAGTATGGCCGAGTTAGCCAAGATAGCCAAGATGAAGTAGAGCTTGTCTTTCGACAACGTCCGATCGCTGGCTTGAAAGGGAAAATAATAGCAGGAGTGCTATTGAAACCAGCATCACACTCGGAGGTTAAAGTTTGACATTAGTTATGGTAGAAATGTCGCTCTTAACCCAAAACTAAGTTGACGAGTCTGCTGTTTGAGGTTTTGAAACCTAAAGATTTGCTGCCATGACGACAAGGCTCAGCCTGAAAAAAGCTTCTCAGCCACTTAGTAATAGATCCGGCTAGCCTTTACTAAACAGGCTAGGTGCTGTGCTGAAAAAGCTGACATAGCTTTATTGTCGTTAGTATCAGCAGTAAAGCAGATGTGAAGAGTAGCTAATGTGTGTTTTATCAGCAAAAGTAAGCGATCGCCCTCTTTTTGTTTTTGCTTTGCTGGCAATGAACTGATGGGTTGGAGTTTTTACTGCTTGAGTTTCACAATTACCTTTTAATAAATCGAGGCTCAGCTCCAGGCTGAAGCCAGGTAGCAGTCGAAATTTCACGACATTAATTGCCACTTCAAAGAGTGACGAGTCACTGATATTGATTACGAAGGAGAGTTCATGAAAATAGCGGTTGCTAAAGAAAGTGAAGTCGGTGAGCGTCGGGTTGCCCTGATCCCGGATACGGTGGCTCGTTTAGTGAAGCAGGGAATAGAAGTCTTGGTAGAAGCGGGTGCTGGGGAACGAGCTTGTTTCTCGGATGCTACCTACGAAGCCGCTGGAGCCAAAATTGTGAGCGATACAGCGACTCTCTGGGGAGAAGCTGACGTGCTGCTGAAAGTGTCGCCTCTCCAAGAGCGAGGAGACGGGCAGCATGAAGCCGATTTGCTGCACGAAGGCCAAGTGGTAATTGGTTTCCTCGATCCCTTAGGCACTCCAACTTTGGCTCAGCGTTTGGCAGAGCGCAAGATTACTGCTTTCAGTATGGAGATGATTCCACGCACCACGCGAGCGCAAAGTATGGATGCTTTGTCGTCTCAAGCCAGCGTTGCGGGTTATAAAGCTGTTCTAATTGCTGCGGCAGCAATGCCTAAATACTTCCCGATGTTGACGACAGCAGCGGGCACAATTCCGCCTGCCAAAGTATTCATCATGGGGGCTGGTGTGGCAGGTCTGCAAGCGATCGCCACTGCTCGCCGCCTAGGTGCTGTGGTAGAAGCATTTGACATTCGTCCTGCGGTTAAGGAAGAAGTGCAAAGCTTGGGCGCGAAATTTATCGAAGTCCCGATCGAAGAAGATACGGTAGCGGCAGGCGGATACGCCAAAGAAATTTCTGAGGCTGCTAAACAGCGATCGCGTGAAGTAGTCGCTGAGCATGTCAAGACCGCTGATGCTGTGATCACCACGGCTCAGGTTCCTGGCAGAAAAGCACCTCTGCTTGTTACCGAAGAAATGGTAGCTCAAATGAAACCAGGCTCGGTGATCGTCGATTTAGCGGCGGAGCAAGGCGGCAACTGTGCCTGTACGAAGCCAGGAAAGGACGTACTGGTCAATGGTGTGACTGTAATTGGCCCCATCAACCTGCCTTCCTCGGTTCCCATCCATGCTAGCCAAATGTACGCCAAGAACGTTTTGACCTTGGTGCAGTATTTAGTGACAGACCAGGCACTGAATCTGAACTTTGCTGATGACATTATTGATGCGGCTTGCATTACCCATGCGGGAGAAATCCGCAACCAACGGATTAAAGATGCCTTGGCCGCAAACAACGAACAAGTAATGGAAAGGAGCCACTAAAGCAATGGCAGCAGGATTAATTGCAGGACTCGTCGTTTTTGTCCTTGCCTCTTTTATCGGGGTGGAAGTGATCAACAAAGTGCCACCCACGCTCCACACACCACTGATGTCTGGCTCTAATGCCATCTCAGGCATTGCTGTGATTGGTGCCTTACTAGTGGCTGGCCCCAGAGACTCCAATCTCAGCGTCATTTTGGGCTTGATTGCCATCGTTCTCGCAACCATCAACGTCGTCGGGGGCTTTCTAGTCACAGACCGGATGCTGCAAATGTTTAAGAAAAAAGAGGTGAAGGCATGAGCATCTTTGGTCCTACTGGTATTGAACTAAGCTACTTAATTGCCTCTTCTCTATTCATTATTGGTCTGAAGCGTCTAGGGTCACCCGCTACAGCTCGGCAAGGCAACACGATCGCGGCGGTTGGGATGTTAATCGCTGTCGTTGTTACCTTGCTCGATCGCAATGTGCTCAACTACGAAATGATTTTGTTGGGCATTGCTGCTGGCTCTGTAATTGGGGCGATCGCAGCCCAAAGAGTCGCCATGACCGAAATGCCTCAGATGGTAGGTTTGCTCAACGGTTTGGGTGGTGCGGCCTCGGCTCTAGTCGCGGTGGCTGAGTTTTGGCGGCTACTGGGCACCGCCGCCGCAGTGCCCCTAGAAGCCACAATCACCACGATTTTAGGGGTGCTAATTGGCGGGGTGACGCTCACAGGCAGTTTGGTTGCTTTTGCCAAGTTGCAAGGTATTATGCCCGGTGCCCCAATTACTTTCCAGTTGCAACAGCCTTTTAACCTTTCTCTCTTGCTGATCTTTTTGACTGGCAGTGCCTACCTAATAGTTGAACCTCATAACGTTCCTATTTTTCTAGGATTAGTTAGCATTTCCTTACTTTTGGGTGTTCTATTCGTAATCCCAATTGGTGGAGCAGATACGCCAGTCGTGATTTCGCTTCTGAACTCTTACTCTGGCTTGGCGGCGAGTGCAGCAGGGTTCATCCTAGGCAACAATATGCTGATCATCGCGGGTGCCTTAGTCGGTGCTTCCGGAATCATCCTGACGCAGATCATGTGTAAGGCGATGAACCGATCGATCACCAATGTATTGTTCAGCGCTTTTGGCAGTGGTGCCGCTGCAACAGCAACCGAAGGGGCTCAGGGTGACAAGGTAGTTCACTCCATCGACCCAGAAGAAGGCGCGATGATGTTGGGCTATGCCCGCTCGGTGGTGATTGTGCCGGGATATGGCATGGCAGTCGCCCAAGCTCAACACTCGGTCCGAGAATTGGCTGACCAGCTGGAGAGACTGAATGTGAGCGTGAAATACGCCATCCATCCAGTAGCAGGTCGGATGCCTGGTCACATGAACGTATTGCTAGCAGAAGCGAATGTGCCTTACCCCCAGCTCTGCGACATGGAAGATATTAACCCAGACCTCGATCGCACAGATGTAGCACTGGTGATTGGGGCCAATGATGTGGTGAATCCAGCCGCACGGGACAATGCTAGCAGCCCAATCTATGGCATGCCGATTCTAGAAGTAGACAAGGCACTACACACCATCGTGATCAAGCGGGGCATGAGCGCAGGCTTCGCAGGAGTTGACAACGATTTGTTCTACAAGGACAAAACGATGATGATGTTTGGCGGTGCCAAAGAAGTGGTAGACAAGTTGGTTTCGGAAGTGAAGCAACTTTAGGTCAAAGACTCTAAACAGCCAAAAAGAGGGGTTCTGAATTCAGGCCCCTCTTTTTTATGGACATTTTTAGATGATCCCCAAGTCCTCAAAGCAAATAAGGGAGAGGTTGCTGGGTTTCTGAATCAGCTCTTTGGCTAGTAAATAACCCGCGATCGTCCAGGTTTGGTATCGTCTGGCTTCCTTGCCCACTAGTCGTCCGTTTTTGCCGTCATAGTATTCGGGCCACTCATCTTCAACCAAGCGACGCTCAGCGATTTTGAGGGCTTGCTTACCAATTTCTGGCCGACCTGTTTTCTGAGCTGCTGCGGCCAGCATCCAAAGTAAAACGGGCCAACTGCCACCGTTGTGATAAGACCAAGGCCGATTCTTGGGGTCACAACCAGTCAAGATTTTCCAACCTTGGTCCTCCAGCGCCGGGTAACAAAGTTTCATTGGCATGTCACCCACTAGGTCTTCCCAGCGAGACTCAATCAGTTGCAAAATTCCTTGGGACTGCTCCTTACTCGACAGGCTAGACAGCACAGCCATCAGGTTGCCCACGGCAAAGAAACGGCAGTCAATTTGGGATGGCCCTAAGTTACCCGCTAAGTAGCCGCCTTCTGGAGGCAGCCACTCAGTGAGTTGATAAAACGGAATTGAATCAGAATAAATATTGAACTGGTTGAGTGCTTGCTCGCCGTACTCTTCCACTTTGTAGCGGTAGATGACGTTGAGACGGTGGGTATCGAGCCAATAGTTTTCGCGGATGTGCTTCGTGACTGGCTCTAAGCGAGAATTGACAGCATCGACGAAATAGCGATTGTGCTTGGTGGGCAGCAACAACTCTTGAGCAGAACGCAACGCGGCGTAAAACAGAGATTGAATTTCTAGCGGGTGACCATAAAGCCCCATCCGACGGTCAATCATGCAAGCGCCGTCGGGAACCAACAGGGTGGGGTACATATCGAACCGCGCCACCAGGCAAAGCTCGACAATCAGCCGAATTCCTTGCTGGAAGTCATCCCGGTTAATTAATTCTTCGTCGTGAGTGGCTTTGAAGTAAGCCCGGAGCAAAATTAGCCACCAGAGGCAGGAGTCAACGGGTGCAACTCTCGCGATCGCATGTTCCCCAAAATCTGCCTTGAGCCGTTCGTGCCCGTGAGACGACTCAACCTTGAAGCTAGCTGGCATCAAACCACGGCCTGGCTTGGAGCAGTCAAACTGGCGTTTCTTAGGTTGCAGCTTGAGGGTTTCTTCTAGGAAGTTGCGAACAATGTCGGTTCTGCCCCTGATCAGGAAGACGAGGGCGGAAGAAACAAAGTCACGAATAAAGCACTGGTCGTAGTTAAGGGCTGTTAATTCTGGATCGCGGGCCGCCACTGTGCCTACAGGACGGTCTTGGTAATAAATAATGGATTGTTCTAGGGCTTCCCATGCCTGTTTTTCGAGTGCTGACTTGGCCACTTGGGGTGCTGCTTGTTGGTCTAAAGTTGCTTTGCTCAATGTTCCATCCCTCACCTATTGCTTTGTCTACATCTCTATAAAACTTATGAATAGCGCTATGACTCAGCTGCTGGAGCAGAGTTGCGTGTAATTCTACGAGTTATCTCGGTTGAAGTGCTGTTTCAACTTAGCGCAACTCAAAACCCTTCGCTTCTAACCTAGGAAAGCGATCGCATCAATAGGGCTATGGCATTGAGCAGAATTTTGTGAGTTGTGGCAAGAAAACGCCTTAGCTGATTCTTTAAACAATCAGTATGGGCGATGAAATTTAGCGGTGAATGGTCGGAAGATGGGAACAATGCTTGAACTAAAGTGTTTTCCCAAGTGGTTTTCCAGGAGCCACTACCAAAGCACAACATTATGGCTGCAACAAAATGGCTCTACGAAGCATCAAACGAAAGTTATGCCAGAGCGGGAAATACCGTTTAGGTGTTTTTGTTTTGTTGGCAGCATTGGCCGCGATCGCCTGCTTTCTACTTGCTCCTAAGCCGAAGCCAGCGATCCAGGCAACTGATTACGCAATTCATTCACAGTTAAGCTTCAATCAACCCCAGTTTTATCCTCTGAGCCAAAAACTACCAACCGCTCTCTATCAACCCGTAGGAGAGTGGGTGGGTCGGCTGATCTTACCGAGTCCAAGCTTGTCTGACCCAAAGTTACCAGATGATCAGCAGTCGCTTGCTCAAGCAAATAATGCCTCAGCTTCAGATTGGGTTTGGCTAGAAGTGCAACACGCACCCAGTGAGGCGCAAAGCTTAGTTGGGAAAGTTGTCCGGTTGGAATGGAGCCCCCAGCTAGAAGTCCAAGCTTATGTGCGAGCCGTCACGCAGAATGTCAGCTTTACGGCTAGGACTGAGACCAGTAAACAGCAAGGCAATATTCATCCCGATCGCCTTAATGGTCATAAAGATGTAGGACCGTTGCAGTCTTTGGCTGGAGCTAGACCCAATGATGATGTCATCGTCACGCTCAAGGATGTCACCGTAGTCCCAGCAAGTGACTCTCCCAGCATTCTCCAGATTAGTCAAGAACCTGTTTTAGCCACAGGACGCTTGTACGGGTTGGTGAAAATTTTAGGCGTAGATGACCAGGCAGCTAAGCAAGTAGCACCCAGCCTCTGCCAAAAATCACCCACCTGCGCTCATGAGTTTTTTCGCGTCCAACACTACAATCCAGCTTCTAAAAAATTTGATGGAGTTCTAGAAACAGTTCGCATCCCACAACAACTTGCTGGACGTAGCGGCATTGCGCCCTCAACTCCCCGCCACATCGAAACTTCCCCCGCTGGAAAAGCAGGCTGGTACATTTATGGAGCTAAAAGTGCTGAGGGAGTTTTTGTGGTGCAAGCGATTCAGCCGCGATCGCTGGTACAGTTGCAGTCCGATCGAGTCGTCTTAGGTCATCCAGCAGGGCTCACTTACATCAACCAGCAGAACTGGCAGAAGGTGGAAACGCAGAAAGGCACTGTTCGGAAAGTTTTAGTTAAACCTGGCTCAACCGTCACGAAGGCTAAAGCAAGACCTTTCAAGTGGAAGCTAGGCGATCGCGCGATCGTTTTACATACCTTCGGCGGTATTGGTGGCAGAAAAGCAGAAGCAGCCTTGGGTTATACCGTCACGGGCCACTTTTCCTATGGGCTAGCTGAAGTAGTTCGTGAGCCGCTGACCCAAGAGTTACAGTTTGATGTCCAGTATCAGCAGGTTTACGCCCACAATCCCAATGCCATTATTTCGGGCACCACAACCTGGCCTAATTACATGGGGAACTTACAGTGGGGCTGGTTGGGAACTCGGCCTGTTTCAGATGTCCTGGTGAAATTTGACCCAGTGCTACGCGACTATGACTTCGGTGGCATCACGCTCTCGCCCCTAAGAGAATTTCAGCAACAGTTACAGGTAATGATGGCGCGGTATCGAGTGGGAGATGGGACAGGGAGCGCTACCGTAACGCCTGCAACCTCTTGTGTGCAAGACTCTAACCAAGCGCTCTATGCCACAATTCTGCACATCAAGCAGCAAGTCAGCTCCACACCAGCAATTCAAAGTTGGCTAGCCGCCCATCCTAAAGATGAGCAAACCCTACGGTTTCAGCAGCTCGTATCCTTAGCCAAGGATCTCGAACAGCGGCTGATTCCACTCGGAATTTTGCGATCGGACTGGCAACAAAACGCAACTGTTTTAGCGGGCACCAATTCTCAACCAGACTTTACGAGTAGCCGCGACCCGTTAGCAGGGTTAACCAGTTGGCGGACTATGATTCCCCGCCAAGCCCAAGATGAATTGGCTAACCTATTTTTACAGCATGGAGCACAGCTCTGGTTTCTTCGCACGAATCAAGTCGGCGGCTGGAACCCAGATATCGTCCCCATTGCGCCCACTGCCTTGTTAGGCCAGTTGACCGTTCCAGGCGCGAAAGCTCCGATCGCTTCTATTTTGCTCAATCGGGTTTTGAGTGCTCTGAATCCTTCTGATCTACGAGGCTGGCTGATTACAGTAGGGCTGCTGTTCCTTTATGGAGCGATCGCTTTACCTCTAGGCTTTGCCTCTGGTTTTTTACAAGTCAACCTTTGGCCTGTCAATTGGCTCAGCTATTGTTTGCTGGCATTAAGAGCATTACTCACGCCAGCGCTATTAGAGGAATTAGGCTTCCGAGTATTGCTACTGCCGCATCCCACGGTGGGAGTAGCCTGGTATATCTGGGCTGGATGGGCAACGCTGAGTTTGCTGCTGTTTATCGTCTATCACCCGCTCAACGCCAAAACTCTGTATAGGGCTGGTGCAAACACCTTTTTAGACCCCATTTTTCTGACTTTGACAGGCTTGTTGGGGCTGACTTGTACAGTGGTCTATGCAGTAACAGGCTCTTTATGGGCGATCGCTTTTGTCCACTGGGTGGTTGTGGTGGTTTGGCTAATCGCCTTAGGTGGACATGCAAAACTCGGCATAAAACCCTTATAACGACTGAAACCATAATTTATCCAGGTTGGACAAGTTATGGTTTCAGTCACAAAGTTAATTCACTTTTAATTTTTAATGCGGATGAAAGGACTTGAACCTTCACTCCGTGAGGAACTAGAACCTAAATCTAGCGCGTCTGCCAATTCCGCCACATCCGCCTGTTATCTGGCTTAACTATGATAGCAGAGGTGAACGAAAATCAACTACTGGCAGCGAATAAATATTGAAATTGGAGCTGGAAGTTAGGTGCGATCGCCTAAATTTCAGTACTCTAGGGCGGGGGATCGGCTTTCCACCTGGAGAAGGAGCCAAGAGGAACCAAATTTTCATAACTTAAAATAGAGAGGACAATCTCTAAAGTAGATACGGAATATTGATCTACTCCCGTGTAATTTTTGTTTAGGGACGTAGGAACACATTAAGTCATGAAGCAGTGGCAACGGGGGCTCCGTTATCTTTACCTGAGGTTCGTCCGGTTGCAAGCGACACCTGAGCAGATCTCGCGGGGATTCGCCTTGGGGATTTTTTGGGGGATGTTTCCGCTACCCGGATTGCAAATGGCGATCGCAGTTGTGAGCGCAGCCGTTGTTCGTGGCAGTAAATTGGCGGCAGCAGCAGGAACTTGGTTCAGCAACCCTTTGACGACTCTGCCGTTAACTGCATTTAACTTTCATGTTGGACAGTCAGTGCTAGGGCGAGAGTGGGAAGATTTGCCAACGGAAAATTTGCGATCGCTCGATAGCTTTCTTGCCTTAGGCACGGACTTTATTACTGGCTACTTGATGGGCTGTTTGATTGTCGGGCTGGCCTTTGCAGTAGTTAGCTATTTCGTGGGTATTCCAGTCGTTGATGCAATTCAGCGGCGCAATGCGGCTCGCCGATTAAAGCGACGGAAGGCACGTTTCTATAAGCCTTTGAAGTATCGCGATCGCTCCCAGTTGCACTAACAGTTAGTCACCAAAACGTAGGTTGATGCGATCGCGAGATTAAACCAGTCGTAGTAATAAATGAGCGGCGATCGCAGCAGCCTGGAACTTGATGAGTTGGGTTGCAGTCAAAGTTAACAAAGCAGCCAACGCAACCAGATATTATGCGGTGACGTTGACGGCTACAACTCCTGCTCGCTCAGGTTACTAGACAACATTTGCCATTCAAACTTAATTTTGTGGTGTGAAGGTTTAGCTCCTTGCTAAATCACAGGACTTGTTTGAGTTTTTCAACAGTTCATGAAGCAATTAATGTATTTCTGCAACCTTATACAAACTGACAGGTTGCCTTTAAAGGTTAAAGCAAAGAGCAAGGCAAAATAGAGGGCAGTGTTGACGCTGAACCCGATTCATTACAAGCAAATGTTGTAGGCATGGCGAGACAAGCCTTTTGTGACGAATTAAACCCAGATTGACAAACGAAGTGACTGTTATGCGTGTCCCAACTCTTGCACTTTGTACCCTAGCTGCTGTGGCAGGCTGGGATTTAACTCACCAAGCGAGTGCTGGTCAGGCACCGAAAGCCGTCGTCCCACAGCCTACAGCGAATAATTTTGTCGTCCCTGCCGAAACCACTGCACCCACGCCAGTAGAAGCGATCGCTCCGCCAGAAACCTTGGTGGCTCAGCAGTTTTCAGAGAGCACAACCCAGCCGAGTGACAGCGCCCAGTACTACCAGCAATATCAACCTGCTGTCGTAGTTCCAACGGCACCCGTTGAATCTCAGACTCGGCCTGCTAGTTTCCCTGCGCCAACTACAACTGCGCCAACTCCTACAACCACGGCTCGCCCCAACGCGATCGCCCCATCTCCGCAAGTCGCTGCCACACCCAGCCGAACGACTACGCCACCCAAAACCAATAACGCCAATGGGAATTTGGTGGTGACTGCGACCGATGTAAAAATCGTAGGGGTCAACGAAGAACTGCAACAAGTAGTACGCAACGTGATCCGCACCCGCCCAGGCGGCACCACGAGCCAAAGTCAGTTGCAAGACGATGTCAGCCGCATTTTGAATAGTGGGTTATTTGCCAACGCCAATGTTAGTAGCCGCAGCAATGCCACAGGCTTAGATGTCACCTATCAAGTCACGCCAGTGGTGGTGCGATCGCTGCAATTGACTGGGGCGAAGGTACTCACTCCTGCGATCGCTCAAGAATTGTTTGCGACTCAGCTCGGCAATCAAATTAGCCCTGCCGCGCTCGATCAAGGAGGGCGCAACATTAACAACTGGTACAAGCAAAATGGCTACTCCTTGGCGCGGGTGGTTGCCATTGAACCCAGCCAAAACGGCGTTGTTACCGTAGAAGTGGCTGAAGGAACGGTTGGTAAAATCAACTTCCTCTTCGTCAATGACAAAGGAGAAACTGTCGATGAGGAAGGCAAAACGATTCAGGGTAGAACTCAAGAGTCGTTCCTGAGACGAGAAATTCAGTTACAGCCAGGGCAAACCTTCCGAGAAGACGTAGTTCGCCAAGATTTACAACGACTGTACCAACTAGGTTTGTTTGACAACGCCGAAATCACATTGAACGGTGATTCGCGGCAGGTGGATGTTACTTACAACCTGACCGAGCGTCCACCGAGAGCGGTGAATGTAGGAGCAGGCTACAGCGAAGATAGCGGCATTTATGGCACCGTCAACTACCAAGACCAAAATATTGGTGGCGTCGGCCAGAGCGTCGGCGGCAATGTGCTAGTAGGTCGTCGGGATGTGCAGTTTGATGTCAACTTCAAGAGCCCTTACCGAGTTAGTCAACCCGACAAGATTGGCTATCAAGTCGATGCCTTCCGCAAACGGGGTCTCTCCTCCACCTTCAACGAGGACATCGGCCTACCTAACGGCGACAAAGTTCGCGAAGGCAAATTTGGGGGTGGTGTCACGCTCCAAAGACCGCTAGGAGATTGGCAAGGTTCGGTGGGACTAAACTACACCCGCACCAGCATTCGCGATAGTGATGGCAAGATTTCGCCAGTGGATGAGTTGGGTAATCCTCTATCCTTTAGTGGCACGGGCATTGATGACTTGACGACGGTTTCGTTTGGGGCCACGCGCGATCGCCGGAATAACCCAGTCAACCCCACCGATGGTTCGGTGCTAACACTCAGCACCGCCCAATCAATTCCTGTGGGGCAGGGCAATATTCTCTCGAATCGCCTGCAAGCGAACTACACGCAATATGTCCCCACCCGCATCATTAATTCCAGTAAGAAAGAGCCAGAAGTATTTGCCTTCAACCTGCAAGGGGGAACCACAATTGGTGATTTGCCTCCCTACAGCGCTTTTAACTTAGGTGGTCCGAATACAGTGCGAGGTTACGGCCAAGGGGAAGTTGCCACAGGACGCAGCTATGTCTTGGCCTCAGCGGAATACCGCATTCCAATTCTGACCTCACCTGTGAGTGGAGTCGTGTTTGCTGACTTCGCCTCCGATTTAGGCTCTGGGAACACGGTTCCTGGCGATCCAGGAGCAGTGCGGGAGAAACCAGGTACTGGATTTGGCTATGGAGTGGGAGTGCGAGTCAAATCACCTCTTGGCATTATCCGGGCTGATTACGGCATTAATGACCAAGGTGACGATCGCCTACAGTTCGGTCTGGGTCAGCGTTTCTAAGCTAGAGTGAACGAGAAGGCGCGATTGGCGGTTAGCTGCTGGACATGGACACACTTCTCGGAAAAACCTTACAGGGTGGCAAATATACCCTAGAGCAAGAACTAGGGCGGGGTGGCTTTGGCATTACCTTCAAGGCCATCCATCGCTATTTGGGGCAACCTGTGGTGATCAAAACCCTGAATGAATCGATGCGCCAGCAACCAAACTATGCCGAGTTTGAGCTTAAGTTTCAAGATGAAGCGCGGCGATTGGCGTTATGTGTGCATCCCAATATTGTGCGGCTGAGCGACTTTTTCATTGAAGATGACCGCTCTTATATGGTGATGGACTATATCCCAGGCCCCACCCTAGAAGCGGTAGTTTTTCCAGATCATCCGTTGCCAGAAGCGATCGCTGTGCACTACATGCGGCAAATTAGTGAAGCGCTGAAAGTGGTGCATCGCAATGGCATGCTGCACCGAGACATTAAGCCGCAAAACATTATTTTGCGCCAAAACACTCAAGAAGTGGTGCTGATCGACTTTGGCATTGCGCGGGAGTTTACCCCTGGAGTTACCCAGACTCACACCAGTATGATTTCGTCGGGTTATGCGCCGATTGAGCAATATGTTTCCAACGAAAAGCGCACCCCAGCTACGGATGTTTATGGTTTAGCAGCAACTCTGTATGCTTTGCTGACAGCGCAAATTCCAGTCGCTTCCATTTTGCGCGATCGCCAACAGATGCCTGCACCGCGAGATGTACGGCCCGAACTCAGCCCAGCAGTAAACCAGGCCGTGATGCGCGGGATGGCAGTGGAAGTGCGCTATCGCCCCGCCACGGTCGATGAGTGGTTAGCAATGCTTCCAGAAGTGGCACCTGCAACTCCTGTCGCTCCTGTAGGGGCAACCCAGACGGTAGCTACGGTGGCAGTCGCTCCCCGAAATCGTGAGGTAACACCTCAACCAACGCCAGCAGGCAACGCTACGAATGCCGTAATTCCTGCTACGCGCACTGGTATGCCTTTACCTCTGCTCCTGGGAGGCGTAGCGATCGCAACTGTCGCTGCGGTGGCTCTAGGAACTGTAGCATTGAAGTCTCGTCAACCCGCCACAGAAACCACGGTGACTTCGAGTCTATCCCCTAGTCCAGAGATTACAACCACGCCTACTCCTGCACCTCCTTCACCCAGCATCACGCCTGCTGAGCCTGCACCGCCAGAACCTTCACCCACCGTTACTCCTACTCCAGTCATAGAGCCTTCTCCGCCGATCAGTTTTGAGGAACCATTGGACCAACCCGATGAGAAACCAACAAAAAACGAGGCGGGCGATCGCAGTTCTACGATTCCAACCAACCAACCTGTACGTGGAATTCCCACGGGCGCGTCCAAAAGTGAAGTGGAACAATTATTAGGAGCACCCGCTAGCTTAAAAACAGGCTATTGGCCCAACACCCGCTCGGCTTTGTATGACTTGGGCAATGGCGTGAACTTGGGCTACATCTACGATCGCGACTCCAACCAAGTGCGGCAAACGGAAGCGTCTTTTCCGCCATCGGCTGACCCGTTGGTGATGCGAACGGCACTGAATGGCATGCTAAGTGGCAGGTCTAGCGAGGAGATTGAAGCAGCCTTACGCCAAGTGCGCGATCGCCAAACTAACCAATATTCGTTTGAGCGCAATGGGGTGAAGGGTATCATCCAGCGAGATGATCGCGATCGGATTTACATCGGGGTGTGGGATGCAGATTTGCATTGAGTTGTGTATCAGCGTGCAGTCGCTACTCTTCTCTTAACTTCTTCAGTTCTTCAGGGGTGAAGGGATTTTTACCTGCTTTTAGGGCGATAATCCAACGCTGTCGTTGTGCTTTTACTTCTTTAGCATCACTACCCTGGTTTTCCTCACTAACCCAATTAATGAAGGCTTGAAAGTCTGCAATGGCTCCTTGAGCGTTACCTGTCAAGGCTCTTGCAACCCCACGGCTATCACGAATGCCTCCATGTTCAGGAGCAAGGGAGGCAACTTGCTCGCAACTTTTGAGGACATCTTGAGCGGCACCATTTAAGCTGCCTTGCCAACAGAGTGAGTTTAAGAAATCTACGACGACTGTATCAGGCTCAAGTTCTTGGGCTTTTGCGTAGGTACTGCTTGCTTCCTTGTATTTCTTCTCCTCCACCAGAGCTTGCGCTTTTTGGGTTAATGCAGCAGCGACAAGTTGCTTAGCTTGATTTTCGGGCTTGATCTCTAGGCTTGGATCGAGTTTGACTGCTTCCTTAAACTTGGCGATCGTACCTTGGAGATTTTCTTGCTTTGCTAGGTCTTCACCTTCAGTTAGAAGCTGCTGACTTTGAGCTAAATCTTGTGCTTTTTGTTTAGGTTCTAACTTTAACTCAGAGTTCCATGCTAAAGCTTGCTGAAATTTAGTAACTGCATCCCCAACGTTACCTCTTCTGGCTAACTCTTCACCTTGAACTACTAGGGTTGGGGCTGCTGCCCTTACTAAAGCAGAAGTTTGACAGCTTTTTAGTTCAAGCAGCGATTCAGGATGAGTGATTAAGTAATTTCCTAACCAGGTACAACTTCGAGTTACTAAATCTTGAAAGTCAAAATTCCACAGCTTGATGGTGTTGTCATCACTGGCTGAAGCAATGGTTTTGCCATCGGGGCTGAAACTCACGCTATAGACAGAACCGTTGTGGCCTTTGAGCGATTTAATCTCCTGTCCTTGCAGATTCCACAGCTTGATGGTGTTGTCACCACTGGCTGAAGCAATGGTTTTGCCATCGGGGCTGAAACTCACGCTTAAGACATAACCGTTGTGGCCTTTGAGCGATTTAATCTCCTGTCCTTGCAGATTCCACAGCTTGATGGTGTTGTCATCACTGGCCGAAGCAATGGTTTTGCCATCGGGGCTGAAACTCACGCTATAGACAGAACCGTTGTGGGTCTCTAGACGATTTCGCTCTTGTGTCGCATAGATTGCTTGCCGCAGAGTTGCAGCTGTTTCCATCTGCCGATCAAGAGCCACCTGGTTTGAGTGCTGTAGTTGGCTTGCTGCTTGCAGCCCCTTCACCAAAGCATCAAAAGTTTGATTGGAAGCAAATAAAACTTCTGATGAAGTGTTTAAGGCTGTAATCTCGCTCAGCTCAGCTCGTTGCCGCTGCTCTTCCGCCTGCTGGCGTTGCCGTTCAGCCTGTTGACTTTGCTCATTGGCTTGTCTAGCCGACACGAAAGCAACCGTTGCTAAAGCCGCTAAACAAAAGCCTGCTGCCACAGAGCCGATCAGCGCCCGTTTCAAAAACTTGTTGAGTTTGTCTTCTCCCAGTTTTCTTTGTTGACGTTCTTTTTCCAGCTCAGCCATCAGGGCTTGTAGCTTGGGTTCCTGTTGTTGGCGAATGAAGGCGGCGAGGTAGTCGTGGACGAGTTGGTAGCGGTCTGCGGGTGATTCCTTCAGCAACACCACCAACCCAGATTCCACAAAAATCTGCAGCACCAAATCGAGCTTCTTAGCCCCACCGTTGGCCTCAGTGACTAAAGCTTGTAAATCTCGCTCCAGCTCGGCGCGGGTTTTTAGCGGGCGGGTGCCTTTTTCGTCGGTTAGCAAGTACAGCACCAGCTCTGCCACATCGTGGTTTTCTGGGCCGCAGTCTTCCACCACTTCCGACAGGTAGCGCTTTACCAGTTCTTGCTTCGGGCCACGCTGGTCATATTGCTCCAGTGTTGTAATCGCCTCAGTTTGCAGTTGTGCCCCCACAATCTGCAACTCAATCGGGCGCACCTCCTCCAGTTCCCCCGCCAAATCCCCCACCACCCTGTCCACCAGCGCTGGCTCCAGGTAAAACTGGGCGCGTTCCGTCAGGTTTTGGATGATGGCTTTGGCAGCGGTTGAGGTAAAGTTACCTAAGCCATAGAGTACCCGACAGCCCAAAATATCCTGCTCAATAATCTTCATGCTTTCGAGGCGATTGCACTCAAGCAAATAGTGCAGATAGTCCTCCCGCAGCGACAAAACCACCTTCAGCGACAAAACATTCAGGCACTCACCCAGAAACTCAAAAAACTGCCGCCGTTGTAGGGGTTCAGTACAAGCGAAGAAAAACTCCTCAAACTGGTCAAAGATCAAAATTGTGCGGAGGTTGTCCTGCTCGTTTTGCCGCAATCGCTCCAAAATGGTGGGTAGTGTGTGCTTAGCCGTTGGTTTTACCTGAAACGTTCGGCCCTGGAGGGTGGCAAGTTCCCGCTGCTGAGCGATCGCGCTTAAAGCTTGCGCCAGTTCTTGCCCCAACACTTCTACCCAGTCAGTGTACTTCCGCATCAAGACAGGCAAATTTTCCTGAGTCCCGATCGCCCGATGCTGCAACGCAGGCACTAAACCCGCCGCCACCAAGGAGCTTTTGCCCACTCCAGACAATCCATGCACCACAATCAGCTTGCAGTCATTCCGCCCAATCCGTTGCAGCAAAGCTTCTAAATCTTGTTGTCGTCCAGAGGCAACAATCTCTGGTGCCACATCGCCCAGCTCTGCCACTTGCTGCTCATGCTGCCGAGTGCCCACCTCTTCTGCCACTGCTTCACGCTTCGGCTGTAAGCGACCAGCCCCCACAAAGGCGCGGATGCCATACTGCTGCTCCACCGAGAGGCGAATTTGTTTCGCTTGAAATGCTTCTAGATATTGCTTCTGGCTATGGTACAGATCGCGCAGCTCATTCAACACCCGAATATAAAACTTGGGGTAGCCCTGATCGCCCAGTTGTTTCGCTTGCACCAAGGTCGCGATCGCATGCGAAGTTTCACCCAAAGCTCGCTGCGCCTGAGCCAAAAACAGCAGATACAACCCTTGAAACCAGCGCTGATTTTCTGGCTGTTGCTCCATAATTTCTAGGGCAGCCAGAGCAGCTTGTTTAGCTTTTTGCCACTGTTGTTGCTCCAAGGCCAGTCTGGCGATAAAGCCATAATTTTGAGCAAAGCGCACCTGGGAGTTGTAATACTGCCGCAGCGCGATCGCTCGATTAGCAACGGTTTCTAGCTCATCCCAAGCCTTGAGTTTTTGCAGCACTCGCCCAAGTTGAATCAGACAGTGAGCCACCAGATTGGGCCGCTGCGCTTGCTCAAAAATTTCCACAGAGCGTTGCAAAGGCTCCTGCACCGATCGCCAATCTGCTTCGCCTTGCCTAGCCTGTTCCACCAAAACATACCGATACAGCCCGATATAAAACAGCAACAACCCTACTTTGAGCTTGGGAGAATCAGCAAAGGTTTGGTCGAACTTGCCCTCTGTTTCTGCCGAAGTATTGCCCAAAAAATGAGCTGCCTGTTGCTGCCAAAATTCCAAACTCTGCTGGAAATACTGCAAGCCTACGCTCTTGTCTGCGGCATTCAGCCCTCGGCTAAAATCCAAGCCAGCCTGTAGCTCTGGTTCTATCTGCCCTTGCCCCTGTAAAGCTTGTAAGGCCGATTCCAACTCTGAGGGTTGCAAAATCCCTAAATGAGCTAAGAACTCTAGCCGAGACTGAAAAGAGCGGTTGGATTTCGGGTCTAGCAACGCCGCAAACAACTGCTGAGTTTCTTGGTGCAGGGTTTGCAGCAGCGTGTTAGGGGCGATCGCAAACTCTGCCACTGTGGCCCAACTTTCAAAATCGGGGGCTAACCGCACCAACTTTTTCAGCACATCATCGTGAATCCATAGCACCAAAGGGAAGTGGAAGTGCTTGCGGAATTCCTCTCGCACCTGATTCGTCGCGGTCAGCACTTGGTCCAAGTCGCGAACCGATTCCAAGCCAAACACCATTAAGGCGGCTGGCTGTTGCTCCCCTAACTCAGCCCGGATTGTGGCATAGAGCGTCTGCGCCGTTTCCGTCAGCGTCAAGGTTTGCATCGGCACAGCACAGAGTTTTTGCAACTGCTGCACTAGGCGATCGCGCAAGTTGACATAGTTGCACCGCGCCAAAATCAGCTTGAACTCCCCTTGTGCCGCCTCGATTGCCCAAGCCAGTTCCTCTAGCGCTTCTGTATTTGCTACATCAATCTCTTCCGGTATGAGAGGTTCAGCCATTAGCTTGTAACTCTGGCGCTTCTGCCAAAATTGGGTTCACATCAAACCACGATCCCTCAGGGTCGCGGTACTCAAACACATTGCGACTGCGAATCAGGGTTTGATAGCCTTGGTCACCGCTCACCTTTTTCCGCTGTCGCACCTGCCGTAAGAGTTCCCACTCATCGTCAGAGATTGGCATCGCCATTTCGTTCCGTCGCGATCGAATCACTGCCTCTAGCGTGTCTCGGGTCAGCGGGATCTTGCGTTCTTTCTTAATCCAATCGTTCAGCAACCGCAGCAAATCCCGCGCATGTCCGCCGCTAACTTGGCACAAGCGATGGAGAGTGGTTGGGTTATCAAATAGTTGAGTAATAGCATCCAGGCGCTGCGTCTCATCCAGCTCTGGAAATGCCCTAGTCAATACCATTTGCTTAAGCAGTTCTATGCCCGGCGCGCAATCACTACTGTCTCGCAACTGCACTGGTACCATCGGCAACACCTTGGGTTCTTCAGGGAAGCGTTGTGTCAAGTTGCCATAGTCATTCGAGAACTTGAGAGCTAAAGGCATGGTGTAAACCAAATGGCACTTCAGCCGCGCCAAATATTCACTTTGATCCACAAACAGATATTCCTGCTGCGGTCGTCCCCAGGCTTTTTGGCGGTTATCAATCCGATCTAAGTTGTCGACTACAACTGCCAAGCCCTTCTTACCCTGCTGCTTCAGAGAAGCGATTGCAGGTATTAGGAGTTCCTGATTAATAGCCTCCAGCAACTGATTCTTCTGGGGGCCTAGATATTGGTTGAGCCGTTCGCGTAGTGTTCCGTCACTCTTTACCTTGGCTGTAATTTCGCCAATGCCAAACGCAAGCGAAAATGTTTCCCCTTGGGTGCTAACTCCTACTTCCCCAATACCAGGAGGCTTAAACTTGATGCCTTGGATATCAGCATTCAAAACTTTAGCTGCCCCTTGCAACAACTCCTTGAGCTTTTTGGGCTCTTCAATTTTGATTGCATCTAGACTCTGGCTGACTCGACGAGCGATCGCGAGCAACACATCCCCAATATCTACATCGGCCATTTCCAAGTCTTCGCTGGACTCGAAATAGACCACATGAAACCCTTCATCTTCGAGCTCTGCTTTTAGTCGCAGTAATTCCGTAGATTTACCGCACCCAATATGCCCCGTAAATAGCACACAAGTCGGTTCATCTGGTGAGAAGAAGGTGATGTTGTCTTTCAACTCGCGAATAATCTCACCCCCACGCACCGTCGCAAAATCAATGTAGTACTGGCGGTCTTCAGGGTTTCTGATATCCAGCGTGCGGCTAGGATTGGTAGCTTTGTAGAACTGTTGTAGATCGAGAGGCATGCGATTTCAAAATGACAGCTAAGCTATCTGCCACCATATCCTCTCCTAGAGAACTTACGGAGGATTTTTAGCGGATGTTAACTTCCTTTCAGGTTTCTACACTTAAATAGTTGAGCGATCGCCATCCCAAGCAATTAGGCACGTCTAACAGCGATTAACAATTCTCGAAAGACGATCGCTAAGTCTTTGAGTTGATAATGAGCATTCAAACCACTGGGATTGGGTAATACCCAAACGATCGCGTTGTGTATAGTTTCTTCCTGTCTTCCAACTACAGCTTTGGGTTTGCCAAAGGCAGTTCGATAAGCACCAATGCCCAAAATTGCTAAGCAGCAGGGGCGATATTGTTCTACCTTGGCTGCTAGATTTTGACCGCCAATCAATAGTTCTTGCTTGGATAACTCATCGGCTGTAGCAGTGGCGCGATCGACGACATTAGTGATGCCATAGCCGAGTTTGAGCAGATCACGGTCTTCAGCAGGGTTGAACAGGCGATCGGTGAACCCCGCTTGATGTAAAGTCGGCCAAAAGCGATTGCCAGGACGCGCAAAGTGATGACCCACCACAGCGCTGTAGAGGCTGGGATTGATGCCACAAAACAGCACCTTGAGATCAGGGGCGATGACATCAATCATCGTTTCGCCGATCGCAGCCTGGATTTCTTCCTTAGTTGGTTTACGCAGAGATGCCATTTATTTCCAATACCCTAACAACTGTAGGGGCGAAGCATTTGTAGCAATAGTTGTAAGGAGCAAGGAATCGGGTGCAAATGCTTCGCCCCTACTTGATGCCCCAACGCCGTCGCCAACTGGAAGTAGATTCTCGTTGAGATTGCGATTGCTCGTCTTTTTGGCGCTGCAAAATAGTTTCGGCGCGATCGCTCAAATCGGGGTCACGGAAAGGAATGGCGGCTCTTGTTTGTAGATGTTCTTGCTCCATTGGCAAGAGAGGATGTAGCGTTTCAGGATTAAAGCTGCCCACTGTACCTTGGGACCATTCATGCGATTCGTAAACTTCACCTTCACTAAGGGGAATGGTGCCAATAGATAAACCAGCTGCTTGCATGGCCGATCGCACTGAGGCCGACCGCGAGTAGGTAGCCAACTTTCCAGTTGGAGCCAAACAATTCACGACCTGCGTAAAGAACTCTACCGTCCATAACTGCGGGCAGCGGCGCGGAGAAAAGGGGTCGAAGAAAATTGCATCGGCTTGGAATTGAGATATTGCTAATGATTGGATAGTTTGGCGAGCATCTCCGATCAAAAGTTTGGTTTGTAAGCGATCGCTTTTATATTCATGTTCCTGCGCTAACTCAATCAAAATCGTTTGGACAGTGGGCGACCAAGACTCGATCAAAGGAGGCGCGATCGCGGCTTGGGGAACAGTAGCATCGAGTTCCAACCCGTACACTTCCACTTGGCAATCTGGGTTAGCTGTCCAGATGGTTTCTAGAGCGGCAGCGGTGTTGTAGCCCAGTCCATAACAGACATCGAGGAGCTGCACTTGACCTTGCTGTGCCTTCTCCACTAAATCGGTCGCTTTGGCAAATTTGAGGAATGCTTCTGCTTTGGCACCCTGGCTGCTGTGAAACGTCTCGTTAAATTCCTCAGAAAAGAAGGTGAATGAGCCATCATCAGTGAGTTGAGGCATCCAGGTAGCAGCGTCAGGCATGAGTTCCGCAGAAACAAGACAAGCAACTCTTCAATTGTGCCTTGTGCGATCGCCACCTATCCCTACCCGTCTATTGAAGTTCTTAAAGCTGCGCTTCCTCAGGCGGGGAGTTTGCGATAATTGAGCTTGTTGAAAGCTGTGTTTTGACATCACTCTATGACTGCGACTGCCGCCAAGACTGCTCCCCGCTTAGCTTCTCGCTTGGTGAATGGAGTACTTTCGATCAAACCGCTCGCCAAGCTAGCCAAGAACCGAGCGCGCAACATGATGATCAAACGGGCTGAAACCATTGGGGTTTATTGGCCGAAGGAAGTGAAAGCACTCAAAGCACGAGGTAGCACTGCCGAATTTTCACCGGAGTGGGAAGCAGAGCTGGCGCAAGTTCAGAACCCTAACCTGGCTTATCCCGATTATTATTTGACTTCGTTCCATGCCTACGAAGAAGGCAATATGGGTTGGGAGCCTGCGACGGAAGTTGAGGTGGCAGCCCACGCGGTTCATGCCCGAATTTGGCCCGAAGCAGGAGCGCAGGGAGATGCCATGCTGCGCCAGAGTTACCATAATGCCGTGAAGTCGCAGATTCTCGCAGAACCGAAGGATATTTTGGACTTGGGATGCAGCGTCGGCATGAGCACGTTTGCGCTACAAGAAACCTATCCACAAGCCAGGGTAACGGGTCTAGAACTGTCTCCCTACTTCTTGACGGTGGCTCGCTACAAAGCCCAGAAACGCCAACTCCAGATCAACTGGGTTCACGCTAAAGCCGAAGAGACAGGCTTACCCACTGCCTCATTCGATTTGGTTTCGGCTTGCCTGGTATTCCACGAACTGCCCCAAAGTGCCGCGATCGCCATCTTCCAAGAAGTGAGACGGATACTTCGTCCCGGTGGTCATTTCACCATCATGGACATGAACCCCAAGTCCGAAATTTATGCCAAGATGCCACCCTATATCTTGACGCTACTCAAGAGCACGGAGCCTTATCTCGATCAATACTTCGCTTTAGATATCGAAAAGGCAATGGTCGAAGCAGGCTTTCATTCGCCCAGTATCACCGCCAACAGTCCCCGCCACCGCACGATCGTCGCCCAAGCCAAATAACCCCAATGGGCTGTAAGGGCGAAGCATTCTGGCAACTCATGAACGGTTTTACTTAAGGCTATTGAGAATGCTTCGCCCTTACAAAATGTATGGATGTTTATACACTAATTTTTTGGGCGATCGCACCTCCGCTCTTAGCCCTGGTTTACTACTGTCGCCAAGTACGCCCAGTTCCCGCCCTACCCCAACTGTTGCTTGGGTTCCTACTCGGAGGGCCAGTTGGCCTTATGGCTCTGGGCCTGGAGTGGGGTTTTGAATTTTTGGCTCAAAGCATTTTGCCTTGGCAGCAGATCACACGATCGCTCCTCGGTGCAGGTTTACGACAACTGCTAGAAATTGGCCCGATTGAAGAAGGCAGCAAACTCGCAGGGGTGCTCTTACTTTTGGTTGGCCTACGCAAGTGGCAACCGCGATCGCCCTCAAGCAGCACCATTCTGCTCTGCACCATTGCTGTCGCTTTAGGATTCACTGCCGAAGAAAATCTGTTTTATCTCTTCAATGGCGTCGCGTCTATTTTCGATCGCATCATCGGCGTTGCTGTCCACGCCTGGTTTTCCGCACCTTGGGGTTATGTATTAGGTTTAACACTCCATCGCAGACACACTTTAGGTCTCTTTTTTAAGCGAGATTGGAGAGAGCTGCTAATCGCTTGGTTAAACGCAGTCGCTTGTCATGCCCTCGTTAATACCCTCTCTATTGCATGGCGCTACGATCCACCGATTCAGCTCTTGAGCTACGGTCTCTTTCCGTTCTTCCTTTGGATGGCGTGGCGACTGAATAATTTGCTGAGGCGATCGCAAAACCAACCTCTACCGACGCTAATCTCTGGAACCACGCAACCAGAACGTTACTGGCAGAGTGGTCTAGTTCTATTTGCGCTGCTGCTAGGAGGCAACGCGATTTTTGGCTGGTTTCTATTGGGTCGAAGCTTCAGCAGTGTCAGTTGGTCACAACTAATCGCCACACCAGATTTACTCCAGTTTGCGCTCAGCCGTTTTGCGCTCAACTTAATTCCAGCAGCGATCGCCTGGTTTATTTACCGCTATCTCAGGCATAGAGGTGATCGCCCTCAATCTTGATTCTCACTTTCTCCCCTTCCCTCGTAGGGAAGGGGCCGGGGGTTAGGTCATCTTAAGCTAGGGCTGCTTCGCGTTGCTGCCCCGCTGCCTGAGTGAAATCAGCCTCACTGCAAAAGACTTCGCAGGAGTTGTTGGGACTTTCGATCAACTTGATTTTGTGCAACTGTGCGCCAATCTCGCGGATGGGTTGTTGCAGCAGATCGCGAATATGAACCGCAATATTTTCAGCCGTGGGCACGACCTCAGCAAAGTAAGGGATGTCTTTGTTCAGAAACGTGTGGTCAAACGGTTCTACCACATAGTCATCCACTGCTTTTTGGAAAGCTACCAAATCAGCGATCATGCCTGTGCGGGGGTCCATTTCACCTTTGATCGTGACTTCTAAGTGATAGTTATGGCCGTGACCATTGACCCGTGCGCATTTGCCATAGATTTCAGAATTTTGCTCTAAGGTGAGGTGAGGCAGAGCCAGACGGTGAGCGGCGCTGAAGTGAGTGCTGATGGTGAGGTAAGCTTCCATTCCGTTTCCTTTGTAGTCGGCCCAGAGTTCAGGATGTTCAAGCAGTTGAATATTGGTGATCGGCAAGTGAGGCGCAAGACGCTGCCAAATTACCCGCGCAATATTTTCGGTAGTGGGTAAGGTTTGCTGAAATTCTGGCCAAGCATCGTTGAGGTAAGAGAAGTTCAGATCATGAGTAACTTCCCGCTTGATCACATGCTTCACATCCGACAAATTCAGCACCATGCCGTACTCGTCGAGTTCACCCGCCATTGAGACATAAAAGACATAGTTATGTCCATGTCCAGGAGCACGGGCGCAGAGACCAAACTGCTCTGTGTTTTCCGCCTCACTTAGTTCAGGCAGCCAGTAACGATGGCTTGCTGAGAACTCAGCTCGACGATTGATAATGCATTTCATGGGCACAGGGGAGGGAGATGTTGTGTTAAGTTCCGTAAACCAGCCTCCTTTCAGAATAAACTAATTTTCTTAAGGATTTTGGGTATTTACTGCTTCTAGAACAGCCTTACTGCTCTAACATTCCCTTTGAAAGAGATAAAAACGATCGCCACAATCTCCTGTCCAATCAGTCAATTTTCTGAGAGATTAAAGGGGCGATCGCATATACTTCCCCACAACTAAACTAGTGTGAACTGGTTCAACCAGATCCAGGTAACTAAGACGCGCGATCGCAGTGAGCTATGGTCAACAATCGGTTCCTTGTTGGGTCTGTTGCATTTGGTATCAGCTTTGGCCTCAGCTTTTTGACCAACCGACATATGGGAAAAGCCTTTTCCAGTGGGTTGATCACGCTGCCTGCTGCCTTGGTTGCAATGGTCGTAGTAGAAAATCGCCGCAGTTCCCAAGCCAAAAGTACTTTGGCATTTCTCAACACTCAGATTCGGGCGTTGCAGCGGCAGGGTGAAGATTTACAAGACCTACTATTAGATTTAACTGACGAACGGCAGGAAGTCGCAGCCCACCTCAGTTCGCTGCAAGCTCAAGCACAACAAGCCAAGCTGCAACTTGCGGATTATTGGAACCACAAAGAAGAATTGGTTTGGAAGTTAAATGCCCTAAATGCTCAAGAACAACACCAACTAGAGCAAATCAACCAACGGCAATCTCAAGTCAAAGCCCTAGAACGGCAAGAATTGGAGTTAAAGCGATCGCTTTCTAGCATTGACACGCTCAAGGAACAAACAGAAGCAAACTTGGTAACTTGGCGAGCAGAACTCGTCCAGCTAGAAACACGAGTCCTAGAACAACGCCAACAAGAAGCTTCGCTCGACCAAGCTCTGCTGCTGCTACGACAACAAAAACAGCAACTTGAACCAGAAGTTTACGGGCTGCAAACTCAAATTCAACAGTTAGAACAGCGCAAATTAGAGGTCAGCCAATCTCTGTCGGTTTTGCAAGCTGAGAAACAGCAAGAAGATGCGAGTTCTCATCCGCTCCAAGCTGCCATGCAACAGTTACAAACTCAGGTAATCTCGCTGCACAAAGAACTAGAGCAGTTGGAAACCCAAATCTTAGAACGACGCAATCAAAAAGAAAGCTTAGAAGAAGAACTCGCCACCCTCAACCTATTGAAGCTGCAAGCGGAAACCTACGAGGTTCAACCCGCTCAACCTCAAACCTCTTCCAGTCGCAAGCGCAAAAGTGCTAACAAAAAAGGGGCGATCCTTCCCTTCCGACCACCCCGCGAGGAAACTTTACCCTCTGAGTGGACTGAATTTCTGCTACAACTGCCGATGGCTGAGTTTCAAGTGCTAAAGGCGATCGCGGAACAGGAAAACGCCAGCGCTGCCATTAAGCAAATTGCTGAAGCCAACATTATGATGCCAGAGCTGTTGATTGACTCGATCAATGAACGAGCCTTGGATACCGTGGGCGATGTGGTGGTGGAGCCAAGTTCTAGCCCACCCGCGATCGCCTCTGAATATTTACCAGCAGTTAAGCAACTGATCAAAACCTACGAAGACCTTCTAGCCGAATAGCAGAGCTTGCTTCAAGACTTGCTTAAAGTTTCATGACCATCCTTTAACGGCAACCACAAGAAAGCATTAAGCTACCTTAAGCAGACTTTACGCTTGTGATTCATTAGCTGCCATAACATGACCGCCTCTGTCCGTCCTCACCAAAAAGCTAAAGCCCTCAAACCTTCTAGCCGTCGTCCTGCCAAGGAACTCTGTAGTGAGTGCGGCCTGTGTGATACCTACTACGTTCATTACGTCAAAGAAGCTTGTGCCTTTATCAATCAGCAGATTGCTGAGCTAGAGGTTGAAATCCACGGACGCAGCCGTGACTTAGAGAACCAAGACGAGTGGTACTTCGGCGTCAACCAAGACATGATGGCTGCCCGCAAAACTGAGCCGATCGAGGGTGCCCAATGGACAGGCATTGTCAGCACGATCGCGATCGAGATGCTGAATCGTGGCCTTGTGGAAGGTGTGGTCTGCGTGCAAAACACCGACGAAGACCGCTTTCAACCCAAACCTGTAATCGCTCGTACGCCTGAGGAAATTTTGGCGGCACGAGTCAACAAACCCACGTTGTCTCCAAATCTCTCCGTACTGGAGCAGATCGAGCAGTCGGGCATGAAGCGACTGTTAGTAATTGGTGTGGGTTGCCAGATCCAAGCGCTGCGGGCGGTGGAAAAGCAACTCGGCCTCGAAAAGCTCTATGTGCTGGGAACGCCTTGTGTAGACAACGTCACCCGCGCAGGTTTGCAGAAGTTCTTAGAAACCACCAGCCGATCGCCGGAAACGGTGGTTCATTACGAGTTCATGCAAGACTTCCGAGTCCACTTCAAGCATGAAGATGGCTCAATTGAAAAAGTCCCTTTCTTTGGCCTCAAAACCAATCAGCTTAAGGATGTGTTCGCGCCTTCCTGCATGAGCTGCTTCGACTACGTCAACTCTTTAGCTGATTTAGTTGTGGGCTATATGGGTGCTCCCTTTGGTTGGCAGTGGATTGTAGTACGGAACGATCGCGGCCAAGAAATGTTGGATTTGGTGCATGACCAGATTGAAACGCAGCCTGTAATGTCCCAAGGCGATCGCCGTAACGCAGTGCAGCAAAGCATTCCCGCCTATGATAAAGGCGTTACGTTACCCATGTGGGCAGCTCAGCTGATGGGTGTGGTAATCGAAAGAATTGGCCCGAAAGGCTTGGAATACGCTCGCTTCTCCATCGATTCGCACTTTACCCGTAACTATCTATATTTGAAGCGCCAACATCCGGAGAAGCTGGAAGCTCATGTACCGGAGTACGCTAAGCGAATCGTAGGGCAGTACAAGTTGCCAGAATGAGAGAAAAATAGGAGCCAGGAATTAGAAGCCAGGAGTCAGAACAATCTCTGCTCTTGGCTTCTGTTTTCTCTAGCTTAAGAATTTTAAGTAAAGGTTAAAACATTACACTCAATTTATATAAATTGATAAATTCGTTACAGAAATGCCAACTTTGTAAAGTCGTATCCAGTCATACTAAGTACACTAAGAAATAAATGATTTTAGTTACCAATCATTAGCAGTTGTTAAGAAATGAAACTTCAGACGGGCGCGCTTTTAGTTTCTAGAAACGGCAAGCAATATCGGGTGGTGGAGTGCTACGAAGACAGCATTTCTCTCATGGCCGTGGATGGCTATACGCTGTTTTCTTGCCGTCGCTTGTTTGTCGAGTTTTCCTTTCGTCCCGCTGCTGGGGTCGCCTAAGCGGGGCCAACCGCCTCAATGGCCGCTTCAAGCGCGATCGCCACATGGGTCCAGTGAGTTCCACCCTGACAGAACACCACATAAGGCTCACGCAGCGGTCCATCAGCAGAAAATTCGGAAGTACTACCATCAATAAAAGTGCCACCTGCCATAACTAGTTGGCTTTCATAACCTGGCATTTCCGCAGGTACTGGATCTAGATAAGATCCGATGGGTGAATGTTTTTGGATGGCGCGACAAAAAGCAATCAGTTTATCCGGTGATCCAAGTTGAATCGCTTGAATCACATCCCGTCGTGGCGCTTCTGGTAAAGGATTTACTGGATAACCGAGTTGCTGAAAGACATGAGCCGTTAAGTGATTGCCCTTTATTGCTTCCCCAACCATTTGAGGGGCTAGAAACAAGCCTTGAAATAGCAAACGGTTTTGATCAAAAGTAGCTCCACCGGAACTGCCGACTCCTGGTGCAGTCAGGCGACAAGTGGCAGCTTCTACCAAATCAGCCCGACCCGCAACATAACCTCCCGCCGTGACAATGGTGCCGCCAGGATTTTTGATTAGCGACCCTGCCATTAAATCTGCACCAACGGCAGTGGGTTCTTGGGTTTCAATAAACTCGCCATAGCAGTTATCCACAAAACAAACGGTGTTGGGATTTTGCTGCTTGACCAAATGGACAATTTTTTCAATATCGGCGATCGCCAAGCTAGAGCGCCAGGAGTAACCACAAGAGCGCTGAATCAACACTAGGCGAGTGCGGTCGCTCACCGCCTGGGCCAAAGCTTGCCAATCGATCGCACCTTCTGGCGTGAGTTCTAGTTGGCGGTAATCCACACCAAACTCGCGCAACGAGCCTTGACCATGACCCCGCAGGCCGATCACTTCTTCTAAAGTATCGTAGGGCGCACCTGCCACAGCGAGCATTTCATCGCCCGGACGCAGCACGCCATATAAGGCACAGGCGATCGCGTGGGTACCAGAGACAAACTGCACCCGCACCGCTGCTGCCTCGGCTCCCATGACTTCAGCAAATACTTGATCTAACGTCTGCCGCCCCAAATCATCATGTCCGTAGCCAGAAACACCTGCAAAGTGATGCGTTCCTACGCGATGATGGTAGAACGATGTTAAGACTCGTTTCAGATTTTTCTTGACCTGAGAGTCAATTCCAGAAAAAATCTGGAGTAGTGCTTGCTCTGCTTTCTGTAACAGTTCAACACTGCTGGTCACGCTTTCGTTCTCCTCCGGAGACATACGTAGGATCTGGTAGCCCTCCAGGCTGATGTTTTTTCTTTGTCAGCTGGTTAACCTTTATCAGATGTAAAGTTTATTGTCGCGCAGATTGGACATCAAAGTTCGTTTTGAGATTACCGCATGACTATTGCACAAGCAACCAAACCTCCCTTAGCCTGGCCCATTATTTTGTTCATGGGGGCAATCCACATTGGGGCACTCTTCGCCTTTGTACCTGGCACCTTTAGCTGGGGTGCCGTGGGTGTTGCTCTGTTTCTCCATTGGGTGACTGGTGGGTTAGGAATTACTTTAGGATGGCATCGTTTAGTCACGCACCGGAGTTTCCAAACCCCTAAATGGTTAGAATACTTCTTCGTATTTTGTGGCAGCTTAGCCTGTGAAGGCGGTGTGATTGAGTGGGTTGGCCTGCACCGTCATCACCATGCGCATTCAGACGAAGCGGTGGACCACCACAACTCAAACGAGGGATTTTGGTGGAGCCACATGGGTTGGATGCTGCATAAAGTTCCAGCCAAAAGCGAAGTTGAGCGTTTGACCAAAGATATTTCTGGCGATCCAGTTTACAAGTTTTTGGACGACTACTTTCTTCTGGTGCAGTTTGCCCTAGGAGTTGTGCTTTATCTCATCGGCGGCTGGCCTTTTGTTGTCTGGGGCATTTTTGTCCGCTTGGTGTTGGTGTATCACTGCACCTGGTTTGTGAATAGCGCAACGCACAAATTTGGTTATCGGAGTCATGAGTCTGACGATCGCTCTACCAACTGCTGGTGGGTGGCCCTCCTGACCTATGGCGAAGGCTGGCACAACAATCACCATGCTTACCAATATTCCGCTCGTCACGGCCTCCAGTGGTGGGAAATTGATATGACCTGGATGACGATTCAGCTTTTGCAAACCTTGGGTCTGGCTTCAAAGGTGAAGCTTCCTCCTAAGGAAGCTCAAGCCGCTTAGTCTTAACTCCGGTTAGCAAAACTGCTGCTGTTGAAACTACAGATTTGAGGATGTGGGGTTGCTCTGAGGGGCGGCCCCACTTTAGTTTGGGAGTGAGACGTTAAAACTGTCCATTTCCCTGGACAATATGCTTCACCGTTGTCAGCGTGTCTAAGCCAATTAAGCCACGACGATGACCCTTTTGATTAGACATGCCCAAGAACACCGCATCGCCTTGCTTGGGATTGCGTGAAAAGCGAGGGGAGGCGTTGATATAGGTTGAAGCGCTATTCACACCTAAAGCAAACTGTCGGCTCTCCTGGTAAGACTCAGTAACCAAACAATCTGCATGGCCACTGCTGTATTGGTTAATCCAGGCGATCGCGGTTTCAATACTACTCACTGTCTTAAACGCCACTACTTTGTCCAGGTAAGCTTGGCTCCATTCGCGATCTTCAGACAGCAGTAGATCTGGGTGTTCTGCGGCTAGCTCAGGGCTGCCTCTTAAGGTAAAGCCTTTTTCTCGCAAGCTGTCCCAGAGCATAATTAGGGACGAACGATTTTGGTCTTGATGAATCAACACCTTCTCGATCGCATTGACCGCATCAGGTTCACTTTGATGGCTATCTAAAATCATCCAGCGAGCCGCTTCTATGCTGCCAGAAGGCGACCAGTAGAGATAGCAGTTACCCATCGCCGATCGCAACACGGGGGCTGTGGCTTGTCGCACCACCTGCTGCACCAAACTAGGACGACCGTAGGGAATGATTAGGTTGAGATATTGATCTTGCGTGATTAAATCTCGCACCGAGGCTCCTTGCTCGGCAGGCAATAATTCTAGGCACCCTTCCGGTAAGCCAGCGTCGTAAATGGCTGATTGTAGAGCTTGGGCAATCACAATATTGGTATGGCTCGCTTCACTGCCGCCCTTCAGGACTAAGCAATTCCCGGTTTTAATACAAAGTCCAGCAGCGATCGCAGCTAAATCTGGAAACGCTTCATACACCAGCGCAATCACGCCCAAAGGCACCAACTGGCTATAAGTCTGGCAATGAGGAATTTGGTAAGCCGCACTCATGACTCGCCGAATCGGGTCTGATAGTTCCGCCAATTTCTGCAAAGTTTGAATCGTGGCTTGCAGCCGTTCTGGAGTAAGCTTCAACCACTCCAAAATTAGATCTGGCACTGCCATCTCCCGGCTAGCCTCCAGATCTAAAGTATTGGCTTCTAAAATATCGTCTTGATAGCGCTTCAAAACTTGGACCATAGCTTGCACTGCTCGACTGCGATCGGCTCCTTGAGTCGTAGTCAAGTCGAGAGAAGCTTGGTAAGCGCGATGAACTCCGGCTAATGGATCAACAAGGGAACTAGAAGAATCAGGTGACATTGAGCTAACGTCTATAAGCTAGCCATAGAATAAACGCTGGCAACATCGCAGCTAGCACCATTACTACCGCCCAGAGAATAATATTACTAGGGTTTGAGGGCGAATGGAGCGCCATTGGCAAGCAAAGCACTAGCAAGACGATTACAATGCCTAGGGCTAATGGCAAGTAGCTTTCACGTAAACCGGAGTGAGCAATGTTCCACTGCTGGCCACTCCAGCGCCAAGCCCGCTTATAGGGATAGGTGGTTGAAAGTTGCTCAATGACGTAGCCACTCTCTTCAACCACAAAAATCTGCTGACATCGATTGCAGCCAAAAGCCTCCGTCAGAGTAATAGGCAAGAGGCGACCCCGACGGCGGCAAGGGCATGGGTAATCTGTGTCTAACTCAATCTTTTGGGCTTTTTGGGATTGCACAAGCAGCTATAGAGTTAAAGATAGTTAAGACAAAAGTTACTTAAAGTTTCAAACTACTTAGCTACAACTGAGTGCCATAATTCAGTAGTTTTAGAAGCGTAATTGTAATGAGATGGACCGACCTGAGCAGTTCAGGTCAAAACACCTACTGACTAAGCTACTCATTAAATCCTATCACCGTCAGATTTGACGCAAATCTTACTAGAGTTATACCTACTGGCATAAACCTTATGGTGTATCTACTGGTACAAGTTTCCAAGAAACCAAGAAGATATTTAATTTCTCAGGCCAGATTAGGGTAAGAAACTAACGCTAGTTTCTTGATTTTTATCTGTTTTTCAAAGCGGGCAACGCGATTCGAACGCGCGACATTCACCTTGGCAAGGTGACGCTCTACCACTGAGCTATGCCCGCAAGCCGCACTGATAATAATTTCTCAGATTTGAATGTGTTTGTCAACACTTTTTGGAAAGAAATGTTGAGAAAGTTAGCGGCTGTTGTCACAATCAGATGCGATCGGCTCACCCTCCGCAGAACTTATACTTAACCCAGCCGCTCTTGCTCTTTATGCAAACTGGGAGCGAGGGTATTGCTTGGAGCCGCAGGTAATGTCTGAGTTGAGGTCGTGCCAGAGACCTGGGAGTTTTGGGGGACAATCCCGTCTCCAGAGCGCAGCTGGCGCATTAAGCTAGCCATTTCTAGCGCATTCATGGCATAATCCCAACCTTTATTACTCTTGATCCCTGCGCGCTCTAAAGCTTGCTGCATAGTATCTGTGGTAACGATGCCAAAGATGATTGGCACTCCTGTCTGCAACCCGACGTTAGCAATGCCTTTGGATACCTCAGCAGCCACGTAGTCAAAATGAGGGGTTTGGCCCCGAATGATTGCTCCTAGGCAGATAATTGCATCGTACCGATTAGCCAACGCTAACTGACGAGCAACCAGGGGGACCTCAAAACTACCTGGCACCCAGACATAATCCACTTGAGTGCCGTGCGGGTTTGGATCAACGCCGTGGCGCTTCAAGCAATCTTGACAGCCCTCTAACAGCTTGGTTGTAATCAAGTCATTAAACCGACCGATCACAATTGCAAAACGTAGGGGTTCTGTCTGAGTAAAGGTTCCCTCAAAAACTGCCATGGCTGCCTGTAGATATCTGGTGAGTTGGGTAAATCGGGTTCTGGGGCTGGATTGAATCTGCGGGCAACCTAAACCACTAAATAGTTCAGTAGTCCAACGAGCAGCACGAGAGCAAACCAAAGCCCAGAACCTAGTAGGATCAATCGCTTAGATTGCTCCCAATTTTGAGGAGAAGCATAGGCTACTGGGACACCCACAACCATCACAAAGGACAACCCAACCAAGGCAACTAAGGCGAGCTGGAACAGAGTTGAAAACATTTTTTTCTCCCAATACAGCAGTGGACTGGTTTACACCTGTCGCTGAATTTAGACAATTTTTTGATCAGTCCTGAGTAGTACGCTACCAGAAATTCATCCCCTCTCGGCACTTTCTCTGCCACGATTGAAGAAACATCGTAAGTACTACATCAAATTAGCTTTGCGGGGTTACGTGGGGCGGCCAAAGCCGTTCATTTATAGTCACTGCCGATCAGCGCTGGAAGCAAGACAAATGGATTTAATTCTGTGTCATACAACCGCAGATTTTGATACGCTGGGCGCGGCAGTAGGGCTGACTCGGTTACAACCAGGGGCACGGATTGTGCTGAGTGGTGGTTCGCATCCGGCGGTGCATGACTTTCTGGCTTTGCACCGAGATGAATATCCTTTGATTGAACGGCGATCGGTCAGTCCGCAGCAGATTCGCTCTTTGGCCGTGGTAGATGCCCAACGGCGCGATCGCATTGGCAAGACTGCTGAGTGGTTAGACCTGCCAGATATAGAGATTACGGTCTACGACCATCACCTAAACACGGAGAGCGATATTCCAGCAACTTCCTTTCAGGTGGAGCCAGTCGGGGCGACCTCAACGTTGATTGCTGAGCAACTACAAGCGCAAGCTGTGCAGCTGACTCCTGCCGAGGCAACCGTGATGGCCTTGGGAGTGCATGTGGATACGGGTTCGCTGACTTATGACCACGCAACCGCTAGGGATGCGCTGGCTTTGGCTTGGTTGATGGAGCAGGGAGCCAACCTGAAGATGATCGCGGAGTACATCGATCCGGGGCTGTCACCGCAGTTACAGGAGTTGTTTGCGATCGCCTTAGACGGGCTGCAAACTGAGGAGCTCCAAGGGCATCGGGTCGCTTGGGTGCTCTTGCAACCTGGAGCGTATATTCCTGGTTTGTCTAGCTTGGCTTCTCGGATCACAGAACTTACAGAAAGCGACGCCCTGCTGTTAGCCGCTCATTATCCCGTCCGGGCGGTAGACCCAGGAGACCGAGAAGAAACTGATCTCGACGACACTCGCTTAAGCGTGATTGGGCGATCGCAAATTGAGGGCACTGACCTGAACGAGCTGTTCAAGCCGCTGGGTGGGGGTGGCCACTCAAAGGCGGCAGCGCTAACTTTACGAGGAGCGAACCCGGAGTCAGTATTGCAACAACTACGAGCAGGGTTGCAGCAACAAATTCCTCAGTCTCCCACGGCTCGCGAACTGATGTCCTCACCTGTGCGCACCATTCGGCCTGAGACTACTATCAATGAGGCGCAGAGAATTTTGTTGCGCTACGGTCATTCTGGTTTATCGGTGGTCGATGCTCAAGGCCAACTCGTTGGCATCATTTCTCGGCGGGATCTAGATATTGCGCTGCATCACGGCTTTGGTCATGCCCCCGTGAAGGGCTACATGACTACCAACTTAAAAATGATTACGCCAGAGACGCTGCTACCAGATATTGAGTCATTGATGGTGACTTATGACATTGGCCGTCTGCCTGTGTTGGAAGAGAACCAGTTAGTGGGTATTGTCACTCGCACCGATGTGTTGCGCCAACTCCACCAGATGCAACGCCCGACTAGCGTTGTGGTGCCTGGAGACAAAGGAATTCCCCTGCGGGCACCTTTGCAAGAACAGCTCAAAGCTCGTTTGGTGCCGCAGTTGTGGTCTGTTCTAGCGGTGGCGGCTCAACAAGCTGAAGCGAGGGGCTGGCATCTTTATCTCGTGGGAGGGGCAGTGCGGGATCTGCTGCTGGCTGACCCAGAAGCCGCTTTGTTGCTCAATGATATTGATTTGGTAGTGGATGGCTACCACCGAGCGCTGCAAGAGGGAGCGGGCGTAGAGCTAGCCCGGGCTTTACAGCAGCAATATCCGCAGGCTCGGCTCGACATTCATGGGCAATTTCAAACTGCTGCTTTGTTATGGCACAAAGACCCAGAATTAGATTCTCTATGGGTAGATATTGCCACGGCCCGCACCGAGTTTTATCCCTACCCAGCGGCAAACCCAGAGGTGGAAGCCAGTTCAATTCGGCAAGACCTCTATCGGCGTGACTTCACGATTAATGCCCTCGCCATTCGCCTTACGGCTCCCCGGTCGGGTGAATTGCTTGATTTCTTTGGAGGTTTGCTGGATTTGCGATCGCGCCAAATCCGTGTCCTCCATGCCAACAGCTTTATTGAAGATCCCACCCGGATTTATCGAGCAGTACGCTTTGCAGTGCGGCTAGGATTCGAGATTGACCCCCAAACTGAAGGTTATATTCGCCATGCGATCGAGAGTGGTGTTTACGATCGCGTCCAAGACGAAAACAGTCGGGCACCAGCGCTACAAACCCGATTGAAAAGCGAACTCAAATACGTTCTGGCTGCTCCCTATTGGCAATCAGCTTTACAGTTACTGTCCCATTTAGGAGCCTTGCGCTGCATTCATCCGACCTTGACTTTAACGCCAGCGCTTTGGCACCAGATCCGCCTGATGAGTCGTTGGTTGCGGCGCTTCGATTCCTCAAATACGCTGGTTCATTGGCAAATGCTGTTAGAGGTGTTGATTGCTGATCTTGCGCCAGAGTACCGGGGTAAGATTGCCGCCAATCTGCAACTACCTGTTAATAGCATTGAGGCTTTGCAACAACTTGCTACCACACAAGCTGACCTAGCAAGCCATTTAACAAAACCTCAAAAGCCTAGCCAAGTTGTGCAATTGCTGAGCCAATATGATCGCTCAACTCTAATCTTGATTGCGGCGCGATCGCCTCGTGCCCTTCGGCAGCTGATTTGGCGTTACTTAATCTGCTGGGCTCAGGTGAAACCGCTGCTAGATGGTAATGACCTAAAAGCGTTGGGTTACAAGCCGAGCCGCCAGTTTAAGCAGATCCTGTCCGACTTGACGGCTGCTACCTTAGATGGTGTGATTGGCGATCGCGACTCAGCCATCGCATTTTTGGCTCAACATTATCCTCTAGATTAAAAATTTTTCGAGTACGCTAAGCTAACTGAATTCGGTTAAAAATTAGGCACGAAAAATTCGTTACTGCGTCTAAAAATCTGGCTTGGGCAGGATGCGCTTTTTCTGCCATTGAAGTCTCAGATTTCTCGCAAGGCGCTAGCATAAGTGGACAAATTGGTAGTTAATACCTATGAACTTGGCGACTGGAACAGTTCTGCAAAACGGCAAATACGTCGTTGAGGCCATCCTGGGTCAAGGTGGCTTTGGCATCACCTATCGGGCGCACCATGCCTACTTCGACCAGCCTGTCGTCATCAAAGTTTTACACGAGAATTTGCGTCGCCATGCAGACTTCGCCCAGTTTCAACAACAATTCATTGCTGAAGCCCGCCGTGTAGCCCGCTGTCAGCATCCCAACATTGTGCGCGTGTTCGACTTTTTTGAGGAGGGTGGCCTGTCCTTCATTGTGATGGACTACATTCCCGGCGATACCTTAGCTGATATTGTGCAGTCCGAAGGTGCCCTACCCGAAGCTAAAGCGATTCACTACATTCGGCAGATTGGCGCAGCCCTAAATGTAGTGCACCAAGCAGGCTTACTGCATCGGGACGTGAAACCTCACAACATTATTCGCCGCGAACATACCGACTTTGTAGTGCTGATCGACTTTGGTATTGCTCGCGAATTTACTCCAGGGGTAACTCAAACCCATACGGGCATGTTGTCGGCGGGCTATGCGCCAATCGAGCAATATCTGCCTCAAGGTAAACGCACCCCTGCACTTGATATCTATGCTTTAGCAGCCACACTCTACAGCTTAGTCACAGGGCAAGCACCGATCGCCGCTCCTTTACGCGATCGCATTCCTTTACTCGACATGCGGCAATCCCAGCCCCACCTTAGTACGGCTGTAGAACAAGCTATTCTGCGCGGTATGGAGATGGAAGCTGAGGCAAGACCTCAAACTATAGCCGAGTGGTTTGCCCTCTTGCCCAATAGCAATTTTGTTACCTCCGCCTCCGAAACCGCTCACGCCAGTAAATTGCCCCCAGCCCCACCTAGCGCCAATTCTCAACCTCAGCCCATTCCCGCCACAGTCACCAGCGCCACTCTACCAGTAGTGCCTCGACATAGCCCTGCTCCAGCAGTGGTTGCTCCCCCAGTAACTACTCCCACCTCGGCTACGGCTGTAGCAGCGAATGAAGCAGCGGCAACGCCAGCGCCTTCTAGAAAAGCTCCACCTCCAAAGCCAGCTCCAGCTCACTCGCCCTTCCCCAAGGCACTGCTAGGAGCCGCAGCGATCGCCACCTGCGTTGGCGTTGCTTTTGGTTTAGTTCTCCGGATCAGTGGTGGTCAAGCAGGCCCAACTTTCTTACAAAACGATCAATCCTTTCCAGAGAGAGCTTGGCCAGGGCAGGAGGTGCCCACCTCTGTGCCTTCAGATGTGCCAGTTGAGCGAGGTGCTCCGCAGGACAACGCTGCGCCTCCTTTAGAGCAATCAGAGCCGACTGCGGATGAAACTCCACCCGAACCCGTTGATTCGCCACTTGACCTAGCTCCTACACCGTCTCTCCCTCCAGATGTAGAAGTTGCTCCGAGTCCTGTAGAGGTAGATCCTGCACCAAATCCAGTTCCAGATCCCAGCCCAGTTCCCGCTCCGGTAGAAGCCAACCCTATTCCAGCTCCTGAGCCAGCCGTAGAGCCAGAGCCACAACCGCCTGCGAATAATCCTGAACCCGCTCCTGAGCCAGAACCCCCTAGTGATAACTCCGCTGCCCCTACTTCCTCGTTTGCTCCTCCAGCCGCACCGGAACCTCCAGCACCGTCTCCTTAGCCAGCCCTGAGGTCGAGGCAGGATATTGAATAAGCAAGTTATAATCTTTGCGGACACCCGCAGAGATTTTCCCATGAGTAATCCGCTAGTTCACGCCTTTTTCGTTGGCAGAGCCTTGGCTGAAACTTTGGGTGAGCAGCTAGAACATTCACTGACGAACGCCTTGAGTGAGCTAGGCAAGTTTGATGCTGAGCAGCGAGAGCACCTGCGCCAGTTTACCGAACAAGTTCTAGAACGGGCTCAGCGAGAAGAAGAGATTGTGATGCGAGCCCGTACCACCACCGCGATCGTGCCTCAAGGCTCTCAACCCACTGACTTGCAGGCTACCATTGACGAGCTACGGGCTGAAATTGCTCAACTGCGCTCCGAGTTAAAAACCTACCGGAGTAGTTCCGTTTAAGGTTGAAGCATTCTGCTTTCCCTCTCTTTGCTCAGGCTGCCAAATTTAAAAGCTGATTTAGGAATCCAAGTGTCTGCCCTTTTTGATGATCCTCTTAGTCTTCCGGAATCTAAGGAGCACATGACGATTACAGGGTGGCTCCGCCGAGGCACCCGTAAGGAAAAAGTCTACCGTTGGAGCCGCGACAAGTACTCTCGTCGTCGTCGCTTTGTAGACATTTGGTCTTTTGTTCTCACCCTGCTGACCTCGCTGTGGCTCAACGACAAAGCTTGGAGCTACCGCGGGGGTATGACTGAAGCTAAAAAGGCAGTCAGACGGCGAAATCAAGCAATTTGGATTCGAGAAACCCTGCTAGATTTGGGGCCAACCTTTATTAAAATCGGACAGTTGTTCTCAACGCGAGCCGATTTGTTTCCCTCTGAATACGTTGAGGAGTTGTCCAAGCTCCAAGACCGAGTGCCTGCCTTCAGCTACGAGCAAGTTGAAGCCATTATTGAGAAGGACTTAGGGAAACAGGTGCATGAGCTTTACCGTAGCTTTGACCCGATTCCCCTGGCAGCGGCTAGCTTGGGCCAAGTCCATAAAGCCCAGTTGCACTCTGGCGAAGAAGTCGTCGCTAAAGTGCAACGTCCAGCTTTGCGGCAGTTATTTGAAATCGATTTACAAATTCTCAAAGGGATTACCCGTTATTTCCAAAACCATCCGGAGTGGGGTCGAGGCCGAGATTGGCTAGGCATTTACGAAGAGTGTTGTCGGATTCTTTGGGAAGAAATCGATTACCTCAACGAGGGGCGTAACGCGGATACATTTCGGCGTAACTTCCGCAACGAGGATTGGGTGTCTGTGCCACGGGTTTACTGGCGTTACACTTCTCCCCGGGTAATAACTCTAGAATATGCTCCTGGCATCAAAATTAGCCACTATGAAGCCATCGAAGCGGCAGGGCTCGATCGCCGGAATTTAGCGCAATTGGGAGCAAGAGCTTATCTGCAACAACTGCTAAATGATGGCTTTTTTCATGCCGATCCGCATCCCGGTAATATTGCCGTTAGTCCCGACGGCTCGTTAATCTTCTACGATTTCGGCATGATGGGCCGCATTCAGCCCATTACTCGCGAGAAGCTACTTGATACGTTTTTTGGCATTGCTCAAAAAGATGCCGATCGCGTGGTGACTTCTTTGGTAGCACTGGGCGCTTTGTCTCCAGTGGATGACATGGGGCCTGTGCGCCGCTCGGTTCAGTACATGCTGGATCACTTTATGGATCAACCGTTTGAGAATCAATCGGTCAGTGACATCAGTGACGACTTGTACGAGATTGCTTACGACCAGCCCTTTCGCTTTCCAGCTACCTTCACCTTTGTGATGCGAGCTTTCTCTACACTTGAAGGAGTGGGTAAAGGGTTAGACCCAGACTTTAACTTCATGGAGGTCGCAAGACCTTTTGCGATGCAGATTATGTCTAATGGCAATAGTTCTCCAGAAAGCAGCATCCTGAGCGAATTAGGTCGTCAAGCGGCTCAAGTGGGCAGCACGGCTTTTGGCTTACCACGCCGCATTGAAGATACGCTAGAAAAACTGGAACGGGGTGATTTACGAGTCCGGGTTCGCTCCACTGAAACGGATCGGGTCATTCGCCGTCTCAGCAGCGTTAATATAGGAACTAACTACACGTTGTTGGTCAGTGCCTTTACACTTTCAGCCACAATCTTGTATGTTAGCGGTCATGTCTGGCTGGCGTTGCTGGTTGCTGTTGGTGCTGCCGCCCTCGCCTTTGCCCTGATCCGCCTGTTGATGCGCCTCGATCGCTTTGATCGGATGCTGTAATGTTTTTTGACTTTCAGGTAAAAGCAGCCAATTTATGAAACGCCTCTTCACGGGTCTGACCGATCCGGGACTCCTTCGTTCCGTAAATCAGGATGCTTACTACATTGACCCTGAGGGTCGATTTTTTATTGTGGCGGATGGCATGGGAGGGCATGCTGGCGGTCAGGAAGCGAGCCGCATTGCCACTCAAGCAATTCAATTTTATCTAGAGCAATATTGGCCTTCGCTAGATTCGTCACCCGCCTTACTGGAAGCAGCACTGCTAGAGGCTAACCAAGCCATTTTGCAAGACCAGCAAAGTCACCCAGAACGTTCTGATATGGGAACAACTGTGGTTGTGGTGATCTTTCGAGATGGCGACGAGCAACCTTGGTGCGCCCATATTGGTGACTCCCGGCTTTACCGTTTGCGTGGCCCCAAAATTGAGCAGATCACAGAGGATCACACTTGGGTTGCCAAAGCTCTGAAAGGGGGGGATTTGACTCCAGAGCAGGCGCGAAATCATCCTTGGCGACATGTTTTGTCCCAGTGTTTAGGGCGTGAAGATTTACGCCAGATGGATATTCAAGCTCTAGAAGTACAACCGGGCGATCGTCTGTTGCTGTGCAGTGATGGCCTTACCGAAGAACTCTCCGACCACTCGATCGCTGCGCACCTCAAGGCAATCCGAGCCTCAGAGAAGGCAGCAGCAGCACTAGTCAACGCTGCAAAAGATAAGGGTGGACGGGACAACATCACCGTAGTACTAGTGACTCTTGATGGCTTCAGCCATCCCGACCCACCGACTCAGGGTTCGTAACGCTTCAGATTTACTCAGCTTTAAAGGAAATTTTTGTTAGGGCAAATAAGGATTTGTCTAGCTTTGCGATCGCCGCGATCGCCCATCCACTCGACCTTTGGGCTAAGACGTGGGCATCGGTTGCTGTTTTAGGCGTTCTCTGAGTTAAGCTTTATCACAAAGTTAGTTCATTTTGAGCATTTTTACAATTTGTAACCTGATAAAAATACTCCAACCCGTTATTTGGTGTAGGAGGTGGTATGTGTATCCTGGAAAACCTACTTCGTCAGGGATAGCTAACATTAGAGCTAAGTTACCTCAGTAGGGGTATGTGCACTTTGTCAAACAATTGTTATCTTTTTTAATACAGGGTGACTGGATTTGCAGGTAAAGCAGTTGAAGAGAATAAGTAGCCCACAGAGCAATACTGCTTTTCCAGATTCGCTGTACTCTCCTCTCTCTTACTTTGGAGTTACATATGAACCAGCCCATCGAACTTTCTCTCGAACAACAATTCAATATCCGCTCCTTTGAAACTCAGGTTCAACAAATGAGCCGTGAGCAGGCTCAGAACTTCCTGATTGACCTCTACAAGCAAATGATGATGCGTGAGACCATGTATAAGCACTTCCTGAAGCATCAGTGGGGCTTGGAACCGGGTCCTCAAGTGTAGTTAATGCCTCGTCGCGGTAGGGCGACCTCTATCTCTTGCTTTGTTCCAATGTGGGAAAGAAGCTGGGGTCGTGGGGCGTCGAACCCGCTTTACCAAGCTCAAAAAACTCAAGCATTAATTTTAGTTGACCAATCCAGAGCTATAAGTTTCAATTAACAGCGTTGTTTCAGTCAGATTATGTGGCTCGTAAGAATAACTGCTTGAGAACGTAATTTATCTGAGTCAGCCAGCCATATCCAAAGCTTTGCTACCAGAATTAGAAAAAACTAGCTGATCTAGCTTGGCCAAAATTTTGAGCGAGTCAGACTTAACCGCTAAAGTTTTCACAAATTTAATTGGATGTCTTTGGAGTTAAGTGCTTAATTAGGAGAGTTGCGCTTCAGATCCTCTCACCTCCTCACTTATGTTCCAACGTCCTTTAATTTGCACCGACTTCTCCGACAACATTCAGCGCTTGGCTAACTTTGTGCCTAGCTTAGCCGCTGGGGGAATGCAACAGATTGTGTTTTTGCATGTGACAGCGCTGTGGGAAGAAGGCGAGATTCCGCGAGAAGACACGGAAAAAGTCAATCAAGCTCGCGATCGCTTAGCAGTGGCCTTACAGCAGGTGCCTGATGGAGTTGAAGTTAAAGTTGAAGTGCAGTCAGGACGAGCGAGCGACACGATTCTCAAGGTCGCTAAAACCCACCAGGCAGATGTCATCATTTTGGGTACCCCAACCCGTAGCTTATTAAATGAAAAGCTCTTTGGTAGCACGACAGTTGGCTTGGCGCAGCGAACCAAGACGCCTTTGCTGGTATTACGCCCCCAACTGATTTCGGCCTATACCTCTGAAGAACTAGACTTGCGCTGTCGCCATTTATTTCGCTATTTGTTGTTGCCTTATGATGGCAGCGACCCCGCTAAGTATTTAGTTCAACAAATTGAGCAGCACTGCCAAAACCAACCCACTAAAGCCTTAGAGCAGTGTCTGCTTTGCTGGGTAGTCAGTGATAGTGGCCGTAAAGAACTGAGAAAGAGCAATCAGGATCAAGAAATTGCTGAACTGCTGGCAGCACCTCAAGCAGCTTTAGCCAACCTGAATCTGCAAGTGCAGACTGAGGTACGCTCAGGCAACTCAGTGACCCAGATTCTGGAAGTAGCATCCTCGTTTGATATCAGTGCGATCGCCATATCATCGGGTAGTCTAGGCCGCTTAATTGAATGGTCAGCTCCTAGCTTTGCCGGGGAAATCTTGCGGCGCAGTTGGCATCCAGTATTATTTTTTCCCCCCACCCGTCCTTGAGTCGTTAACTGTTAGCGTTCCTCCAGTTTCATTAAGATTTTGGGCTTGACCTTCTCAAGTTCTTGCTTGAGGAGAGTCTTAGTATTATTGGGTTGGGCAGTGGAGACAAAAGTTCGGCTAATATCAGCCCATTCTCGCAAGCGATCGCGCTGTAAGTCAGCAATCTTAGAACTCATCACAGTCACGCATCGTTGAGGTTCTTCCAAGGCAAAAAACAACAGGCGATACAAGCCATTTTCTGCTAGTAGACGAGTCATTTGTTGGCCTTGTGGCGTTTTTAAGTCTAAGTAGCAAGGTAACCAGCGAGGCCCATGCTCCCGATTATGCAGGGCAGTCAGCCACAGCAGCATCGGATGAGGAGCCAGCATAAACAAGAACTGGTTATACCGGGTTGCTAGTAACCGCCGCTGAATTTCTTGTTTAGGCATCATCATCCATAGGGTTGCCAAAACCTCATCACTGGTTTTCAACGGTTGAGCAAAAACGATTTCAGCCAGGGGTTTACTTTTCGGCCAAGAAGTAAGTTTGCAGAATTCATCGGGGGAGACTGAGTCTTGGCGCTTGCTATCAGTGACCCCTTGAAACTTTGAGAGCACAGCTTCAATCCGATGGCCCATCTGTCTGCCGGGGCCAAAGCGTTCTTCTAAAGGCTCTAAGGCTTTGAGAACTTCTGCTGCACTCTGAGGGCGATCGCTCGGGGATTTAGCCAAGCAGCTCATCACCAGGTTTTCTAATGCTTTAGGCAGCTTCAGGCTAGGGGTAATGGCATCAAATGAGCGCGGGAGTTGAAAATGGTGAGCTTTGTACCAGCTACCAAAGGTATGAGTTTCAGCCTGCAACGGCAAGCGGCCCGTTAGCATCTCATACATCATGATGCCTAAGCTATAGATGTCAGAGCGGTTATCTAGCTCTTTGCCCTCCATCTGCTCTGGCGAAGAGTAAGCCAGCGTGCCCATGAAAGAGTTGGTTTGGCCATTATCGGCTTGCAAGAGGCGAGCAATCCCGAAATCTAGGATTTTGACAAGTTCTCCAATACTCGTGTCATGACTCACGAGAATATTCCCGGGCTTGATATCCCGGTGAATTACTCCATCGTGGTGAGCGCACTGTAAACCCAGACAAATTTGGCGAGATATGCTGAGAAACCGAGGTAGAACTAGAGATCGCGTCCGAATCACATCGCTCAAGCTCTCTCCCTGCAAATACTCCATCACGTAGAAGGGCACTTCATCATCGTCAACGCCATAGTCCATGACTCGCACGATGTGCATGGTTTTCTGCCCCAGCAACGCACAAGTCCTAGCCTCACTTTTGAAGCGATCCCGCATTTTCTGGTTGAGGAGGGTGCGGGCCAAAAACTTTACTGCAACTGGTACATCTCCCAGCAAAACGTCTTGAGCCCGATACACTCGGCCCATCGCGCCTTTACCAATCAACTCTGCTAGTTGATAACGGTCGTTTAATAAGCGGCCTAGATTAGGGTCTGACATCGATTGAAACTCCGTTTCTCGCGGTGCCAGTAGATCTGCGCCGGTTGCAGCACAACTGACGACTTTGAGTTAAATCAACAGGAACGTAACTTATTTCTGCCACGGCTTACCAATCACAGGCATACACTAGGATTATTAGTCTTTGAGTAAATTTAAAGATACGGAAGCCAACCCTTGAGAAGAGGGCAGACATCTCTTAATCTTGCGGTTGAGAATTCAAGCAGGCTCAATAAAACTACCTGGGTCAGGCGCAAAGTTGCTGACCGCTCAGTAGTTTGCACTTACCTACCGAGAAGGAGTTAGAAATTCCGTAAAGCTTACGTAAAGCTATTCTAGCGGTCTGAGCCTTTTCTCTAGCAGAGGCTTAGTTACAGTCAGGAGTCGGCTGGCGGTCTTGCTTCATTAAAAGCTCAAGTAAAGGATTATCACTTAAGAGTACCCAAGCCAATAGACCTGTGAGACAGCAGCTACTGCTCTGGTTGCCGCTCTAGTGTGACTTCCATCGTGCTAGTGAGATAGTGACCTGCCATGATGCCGCTAGAGAGATAGTACCGCTCTGGATCGAGGCAATGTAGGGTTTCAAACCCACTACGCCGCTGGCGGTCGCCGAGAACCCAATACCGTTGCACAATGGACTCCGGTGCAATCCAGCCTTCGCCCTCGACCCGCCCCAGCAAGCTGTGTTGGAGCACAAAGGTATATTGCCGCTCTCCCGCATCTAAGCGGCCCCGATATTGTAGTGAGATATCTTCGCGTTCGGAGCCTGGAAATACCAACTTGGTCACCATTGTGTACCAATTATCTCGGCTCCAGCCGACTAAGGTCTTGCCTTTAACCAAGATCGGCAACCCATCACGCTCCAGCCAATTGCCCTGTAGCGTCCAGCGTCCTGCCTCCATTAGAAAGGTGTGAGCCACAGCGCTATTCCTTACTTGTATTGCGTTTCGCCATGCTAATGCGGATGGGACTCTATGCTATCACGCCCAGAGGTCGCCACAAGGTGGATTTCCCCTAGAGCGATCGCTTTTGCCGCCCCCGTAACTTGTGGCAAATTTCCGGGTATGCCGTGGTGTCGCCAGTAAGCGAGCACAGCAAAGGCGATCGCCTCCTTAAAGTCTGCACTTAAACCAACCTCATCGGTGGTGATCACGGACGCAGAAGGCAAATGCACTTGCAATCGTTGCTTGAGATACAAGTTGCGACTGCCACCTCCACCAAGGAGCACTTGATCAGGAAGCTGTGGCAAAAAAGCCCCATAACTATGAGCGATCGAACGTGCAGTAAGTTCCGTTAAGGTGGCGAGAAAATCAGCATCACTCAGCTGATAACGTCCAGCATCAGCAAAGCAGTCCTTCAGGTAATCCAGTCCAAATAATTCCCGTCCGGTTGATTTGGGTGGTGCTTGCTGAAAAAAATCTTGTTGGAGCCACTGCTCGACTAAAACTTGGCAAGGGGTTCCGGTAGCAGCCCAAGCTCCGTCTTGGTCGTAAGTTTTAGCTCCCTGAGAAAGTTGCTGCACAGCCAAATCCAGCAGCATATTGCCAGGGCCTGTATCCCAACCTCGAACTTGCTGCTCCCAGTTAGCTGTACTTCTGGCTGGTAAATAAGTGACATTGCCAATGCCACCGATATTCTGTACACAGCGGCTCTGGGTAGCGTGCCCCAACAAGTAAGCATCCACCCGTGGCACCAGCGGCGCTCCCTGTCCTCCCGCAGCAATGTCAGCCACCCGAAAATTGCTCACGGTAGAAATTCCAGTCAGGTGAGCGATCGCGGCTCCCCGACCGAGTTGGAGACTGTAGCCAAGCGGTGAGGAAGAAACAACTTTGTCGTTTGTTCTTTGATCCTTTTTTGGTGGTCGATGATAGACGGTTTGCCCATGCGAGCCAATTAAATCTGCTGGAGTGTGACCTGCTTGAACGGCTAAGGCGGCTTGAGCAAATTGCGTGGCGATCGCGTCATCTAGGGCGGCAAATTCTGCCATTGATATTGGTTTGCCTGCACCCACCGCTAGGATTTGCGATTGCAAAATTTCGGGATAGGGGTAAGTCGCTCCAGCTAGCAATTTGACTTGCAAGTCGGTTTCTAAGCCAGAAATTTCGACTAAGGCAGCATCGATACCGTCTACGGAGGTGCCGCTCATTAAACCAATTACGTGCATCATGCGTTCGGGCCTGAACCTTAGCAACAACTGCTTCTAATAAACTCCACAGCTTGCTTCAAGCCTGAAGTATGGAGCCAGCCGACATATCCTCTAAATTGAGCCACATTTTGAGCGTTAAGAACACAAACATGATGCACGCCAGCAGGGTTTTTTGTAAGTTGTAGGCTACCACTGCGATCTCTAAACTTTAGTTCTGAGAGGGTTTCCTCCAAAAACTGACCTACTGGGATGAAATTATGAGTCATGCCAGGAACTTGTTGGAGCTGGGCGATCGCGGTTTGCATCAAGCTGGATGTTCCTGGGGCTTTGGGTGAGCTTACCAGAAGATTATCAGCAACTAAACGGGCCACTTCAGGGCAGCTCCAGTAATTAATGTGGGCATCTCCTACCCCTGCCACCATCGGAGCGTGGTCGATCGCGATTTGAACACCAGGATTAACTAAGCCTGCCACCTTAGCAACTCGATTGACCAGATCCGAGCTGACAAAATTCCGGACAGCGGTCTCTGTAGGGTTGGCCTCAGTTTGCAAATAGTGATCCTGAAGGGTTAGCTTCCAAGACAAGTCTGGATTAAGGCAGGGTTGCAAAGGATAAGCGATGACGTCAGAAGCATGGATCAGATTGCTCCATCTCAAGCCGCGATCGCTATATTGGCTCACTAAAGCTTTCACCTGTTCAGGCTGAATGCCCAGCATGATGTTAAAGAAAGCGATGGGAGAACCCATTGTGGTGATGCTTTTTAATTGCAGTTTTTGCTGAGAAGATTCCGACTGAAAATCGGAGCTGTGATGCCCCTGAATCAGCGATCAAATCTCAAAGGCTGGATCGTCCGAATGAAATCTTTCAGAGAATAAAGCGTCCCACAAAACAACCGTACCAAGCGAATGAGAAACGATGTGTAGCTCTGTCTCGTTTGGATTACGGCTGATGAAATCAGAGAGCTGTTCCGCAATTAATTTTCTAATCTTGATGCCGCGCTCTGAATTGAGATAGGTGAAAGCATCACCGACAAATTCAGAAAAGAAGCCCTTTCTGAAGTTTTGATAGCGAAATACGGCTTGAGCATCAACCTGAGGATTGGCTGATTGAAAGGCTTGCAAGTTTTGATGCACCGCATTCCAGAGTTTGCCAACGTCATTTAAGACATCACCCCAAAAGCTCGCATAAAAGAGCGGCAAAGCTACTTGTTGTTGGCTAAACTCTTCTCGAATCAAGCTCTGTAAGGAATCGGCATACTGCACGTTGCGGGTGGCAACTCCGTGCATAAAAAATACAAGCATGATGTCGGTGGCAAAAATGGAGCAATGCTCTCTATTCTTCCCGACCCGCTTGAAGATGCAATGCCATCAGAACTTGAAGTTAGATTGGTAATTGATCAATTCCCTTATTGGAACCAATCACCACCATTGCTTCCCCCTTGCGGAGGCGGCGGTTGGGTTCGGGGTTGATCTCAAACTTGCCGTTGTAGCTAACTGCCAGCAAGTTGAGGCCAAAACGACTCCGCAACCTCAGATCGGAAATCGTTTTACTGTCAAAGTCTTCAGGAACAATCACTTCCACGATGCTGTTGTCGGGATCAAGCTCGAAGCGATCGAGGATACCTGGTTTCGTCAGCGATCGCGCCAAGGCACAGCCCATTTCGTGCTCTGGAAAAACCACATGATCTGCGCCGACTTTTCGCAGCAGCTTTTCATGAATTTCGGAAGAAGCCTTGGCGACCACATGAGGTACTCCAGCCTCTTTCAGGTTCATGGTGGTGATCACGCTTTCCTCCACATAATTGCCGATCGCGACAATCACGGTATCGAACTCAAAAACCCCTGCTTCTTTCAGGGCAGCAACCTCAGTTGAATCTAACTGTATTGCATGAGCTGCTAGCTGGTCAGTCAGAATCTGAGCCACCCGCTTTTCATCCGAGTCAATCCCTAGCGCTTCGTACCCCATACGATGCAGAGATGCACAAACAGCTCGACCAAAGCGCCCCAAACCAATGACAGCAAATTGCTTATTCTCGGTTCGTAAGCTGCGAAAGAAGCTCAGATAGGATAAATTCACGAATTAACCTCAGGCGCTAAGCGCCAAAATCTGATTTAGAATCCATAACTCTTTAAATTATCAAGATTTCGGGTGCAAATCTGTTCTGGAAATCCCACCCTATTTTGTTACAGAAACCTACCCTACGAGTAAATTTTCTTCTGGATAACGGATAGTACTCGGATTGGGATCACCTAAAATTGCGCCGATTAGCAGCAATACCCCAACTCGACCGATATACATGCTGGCAACTAAGACCAATTTGGCAAAGGTGGAAAGACCTGCCGTAATCCCGGTGGAGAGGCCAACTGTGCCAAAACCTGACATCACCTCAAACAGAATTTGAATAAATTCTACGTGTGTGTCAGTGATAGCAATTAAAGTAGTCATAATCATGACGGCAGCGAGTGAACCAACCGAAACTCCCACTGCTTTGAGAATGAGCGAAACAGGAATTTGCCGCTCATATAAAGTCGCTTCTTCTTTGCCTTGTAAGATCGCTCGAGTACAACTAGTTAAAACTCGTAAAGTAGTAGTTTTAATGCCACCTGCGGTACCGCCTGGACTACCTCCAATAAACATGAGGACGATCATGATAAATAAGCTGGCAGTCGTCATTCTGCCAATATCAACGGTATTGAAACCTACAGTACGCGGTGTTACGGCTTGAAACCAAGCTGCGAGTATCTTAGTCTTGAGATCCATTGCTCCGAGGGTCGCTGGATTTCCTAACTCTGTAAAAAATATAGCAATCGTACTAATGACCAAAAGAATGACTGTAGTACTAGTTGCAACTTTGAAATTTAAGGAAAAGACAATTTTTTCCGGTTTTCTGGACAAGCGATCGCGCAACCACAGAAATAACTCAAAAATCACTTCGTAGCCAATACCACCAAAGATAATTAAGGCTGGAATAATGATGTTCAATAACACCGAAGATTGATAGCCAATTAGGTTGTCCTTAAAGGGGCTAAATCCAGCATTGTTCCAAGCAGTAATACTATGAAAAATAGAGAGCCATAATCCCTTGCTCCAACCGTGATCTGGAACAAAAACAGCGAGCAATAAAAAAGCGCCCGTGAGTTCAAAGATCAGGGTGAGGGCAACGATAGAGCGCAGAACTTGAGCGGCTCCTTGCATGCCAGGGCGATCGAGCGCCTGTTGTAGAGCAATTTTGTCTCTGAGGCCAAACCGTCTTCCCAAAAGTAGCAAGAGAAATGTGGTGGCGGTCATGTAGCCCAACCCGCCAATCTGCACCAAGGCGAGCAGGATCACTTGCCCCGTTGTAGAAAAATAAATGCCTGTATCCACCACAATGTGGCCCGTGACACAAACAGCCGATGTAGACGTAAACAGAGCCACAATAAAATCATTCCAGTTGCCGCTGCTGGTTGAAAAAGGCAGCATTAACAGGAACGTTCCTATGGCAATGACAGCTAGAAAACCGAGACAAATAGTTCTAGAGACAGTCATGAAGCGATCGCGTCAATAAACTAAGTTGGGACTGTAAAACAAAGGCTGCTTAAGAGCTTACTGCTTGCTGAGGCACCCGTTGTACGATTCTGGTTTAGCTGCATCTTGGCACACTATCTAAGCATCATAGGACCAAGCTGCTTGAAAGAAATCGTGCTCGCATTGCATGGCATAGCGGTAAGTGGTGTGGGCTGGAGCAGGATGGATGGTGTAGCGATCGCAAAGCTGCTCTAACTGTTGCGCCAATTGGTCAAACTCTGGACTGCTGTAGGTGCGAATCCAAGTGGTATAGGTATGCTCAGACTTTTGGCTAGCTCCAAGTTGCTGACCGAGAAAGGTATACAAGCGCATACAAGGCACCATTGCGGCTGTAGTCAAGCCCGCATCACCGCTCCAAGCCGTTGCCAACAAAAAATCTGTATAGCGCCGGGTAGCGGCTCCAGGTTCTATAGCCTGCAAGTCCACGCCCCACTCTTGGGCATAGCCCTGGTGCAGTTGCAATTCTTCCAACACCCCACCTGCTAGGGTGTGAAACACACCAAATCCTTCCCAATCGGGTGCTTTGGCAGCGGCAATACTATAAGCTCGCGCAAACGCTTCTAGGAAGAAGGCGTCTTGGCCGACGTAATAAGCAAATAGCTCCTTGGGCAAGCTACCATCGGCAATGCCCTGGACAAAAGGATTTTTCAGACAAGCTTGAGCTAAATCTTGGTTTGCTTGCCATAGATCGCTGGAGATCGTCATGCAGATTTTTCCTTTTTCAAATACATTTTCCACCTCTAGAGGTTATGACGCGATCGCTGGCTCTGCTAGGCTAATTCCGATCTAGATTCAACGCTACACTGCTATGACCTCGACCCTCTACCAACAAATTCAGCAATTCTATGATGCCTCCTCTGGTTTGTGGGAGCAGATTTGGGGCGAGCACATGCATCATGGCTATTACGGTCTAGATGGCAAGGAACCCAAAGAACGCCGCCAAGCCCAGATTGATTTGGTAGAGGAGTTGCTGAAGTGGGCCGAAGTTAGACAGGCAGAAGCGATTTTGGATGCGGGTTGCGGGATTGGGGGAAGTTCTTTGTATTTGGCTCAAAAGTTTCAAGCGGCGGCGACTGGCATCACTCTAAGTCCTGTGCAAGCCGCCAGAGCCACCGAGAGAGCGCGTGAGGCAGGCATGAGCAGCTTGACTACTCAACCTAGCGCTCAGTTTTTTGTCAGGGATGCTTTAAACACCGATTTCGCCGACAATTCCTTTGATCTTGTCTGGTCATTGGAAAGCGGGGAGCACATGCCAGACAAGCGTAAGTTTTTACAGGAATGCTATCGGGTGCTGAAACCAGGGGGCACGTTGATTATGGCGACTTGGTGTCACCGCCCCACCACGCCCAGCGATCCACTGACCACGGATGAGCGGCAGCATTTGGCGGACATTTATCGCGTCTATTGCTTGCCTTATGTGATTTCGCTGCCAGAGTATGAAGCGATCGCGAACCAACTCTCGTTTCAAAATATTCGTACTGCCGATTGGTCAGATGCAGTAGCTCCGTTCTGGGACAAGGTGATTGAGTCCGCTTTAACTCCCAATGCCATTTTCGGTCTACTACTTTCTGGTTGGACGACAATTCAAGCAGCTCTGGCGTTGAATTTGATGAGTCGGGGCTATCAACGGGGGTTGGTACGTTTTGGATTGCTATGTGGCACTAAATAAACGATTCAAGCAAGGTGCGGTCAAGCTAGCTCAGCCATTCTCTATCAAGGGATTGCTGCCAAAATTGTCATTGATTGCTTAAAATCAAGCCTGTGTATCAATTCAGGCACGCATGAGCCAGATTTCCCCCCAAAAGCCTGCTGTTTCGTCGACCCAGATTAATCTCCTCCAAAAGTATGCCCCCTGGCTCTATGCTTTCTGGAAGTTTTCTCGCCCCCACACCATCATTGGCACGAGCCTGAGTGCACTGGGGTTGTACGCGATCGCCAGTGCTACAACTTCGATTCCCTTTGCCCTTAGTCATCTAGGCGTACTGTTGGCCGCTTGGCTCGCTTGTCTCTGCGGCAACGTCTACATTGTGGGACTGAACCAATTAGAAGATGTCGAGATTGACCGGATCAACAAACCACATTTACCTGTCGCTTCCGGGGAATTCTCGCGATCGCAAGGTTGGGCCATTGTCCTCTTCACAGGGGCTTTAGCTGTGCTGATTTCTCTCAGTTCCGGTTGGTTTCTCTTCGGTACGGTGGGCATTAGCTTGGCGATCGGCACTGCCTACTCCTTGTCACCCATCCGCCTGAAGCGATTTCCGGTTTGGGCCTCGCTGTGCATTTTTACGGTGCGCGGCGTCATTGTAAACTTGGGGCTGTTTCTGCACTTCAGCCAACAACTCCAAGGCCAAGGTACTATCACTCCAGCAGTTTGGGCGCTGACGCTATTTGTTCTGGTATTTACGTTTGCGATCGCAATCTTTAAAGATATTCCTGACATTGATGGCGATCGCCAATACAACATCAATACATTCACAATTCGGCTAGGGACAAAAGCAGTATTTAACTTGTCTCGTTGGGTTTTAACCGCTTGCTATCTTGGCATGGTTTTGGCTGGCTTATTTAACCTAGCAGGCGTCAATTCTAAGTTTTTAATCGTGACTCACTTAGTTGCCTTGAGTCTACTTTGGTGGCGAAGTTTGCGAGTTGATTTATCAGACAAAGTAGCGATCGCGAGCTTCTATCAATTCATTTGGAAGCTCTTTTTCTTAGAGTATTTGGTTTTTCCTACAGCCGCCTTGTTCAATTAAAAAGCTTCTCAACATGATAGAACCCTGGCTGATTGGTTTGGCATTGGTGAGTTTAGCCAGTATTTTTGCGATTCAAGGTCGCTCACCTGATGCAATGGACAGTTCCCGCCTTGCAAGACTAGAGCGAAAAGTTGATCTAATCCTGGCTAAGCTGGAAATTGACTATAACGAAACTGTCGAAGACCTAGTCAGGTCAGGCGATCGGATTGGAGCAATTAAAAAGCTACGTAAAGAAACAGGAGTTGGCTTAAAGGAAGCATTAGACGCTATCAAAGCAATAGAAAGAAACATCAAGCGGTCTTGAGCTGTTAAGCTTGGGTTGCAGAAATCTCGACCTAAAAGTAAAAATTACAAGTCTCCGAAAACTTTTATAAGACTTCTACGGTTCCTTGTTGACCATCAATTCTCACCCATTGACCATCTTGCAATTGATGGGTCGCATCATGCACATCCATCACGGCAGGAATGCCATACTCCCGTGCCACGATCGCGCCGTGAGACAATCGCCCTCCTACTTCCGCAATCAAACCTCCTGCCCTTGCTAGCAGCGGTGCCCAACCAGAATCGGTGTACGGCACCACCAGAATTGTTTCTCGATCAATTTCTGCGATCGCCTGTAAGCTCCGCAACACTTTGACTCGGCCCTCTACCTGGCCTGGGCTAGCCCCAATGCCTTGTAACTTCTGCGAAGGTTGCCAGTTATGAACGGTGATAGAGGTGAGCGGGGTATTACCGTAGACCAAAGCTGGCACTTGCACCAGTTCATTATCCTGGGCTAGTTGCGATCGCCGTTCTGCAATTAACCTAGAGACTTGGCTGGCTAAATCGGCATCTGACTGTTGAATCAGCCGCCAAATTTCCTCAAACCTTAAGAAGAAGATATCGCCTGCTGCTGACAGCAATCCTTGCTCCAGCCACAACTTTTCTAGCGCCACAAAACTCCAGCGCAATTCCGCCAGCAGTTGGCTATAAACCTCCGTAACTTGACCCTTCAAACTTACTCGCTGCTGGACTCGCTGCACTTTCCAAGCAGGCGATCGCGATTCTGCGGGCAAAGGCTCACCCGCAGTAGGGGGGGTAAGCAGAAATTGGGTGAATAGGTCACAAACAGGTTTGGAATCTTCGCGCCAAGTCGGCACTGCAATATCCGTCCCCACTTCACTCAAGTAACCATAGGTATCGAGAAACTGAGCTAGCTGGTCAGACAAGGTTTGACCGTTGGGGAGGGCTGCTAAGGCGTCAAAAACTTCTGGAGTTGGAGCAGAAGGATTTTCCAAGTTAGCAACTAAATGGCGGTTACGATTGGCAATCTCTTGCAACGATCGCAACGCAGCGACTTCGGGGGTGCTGCTATTGTCTATTTCGCCATCCTGCACCTTGAGAATTGCCTGTCGTAATGCTGCACTCAGCGGAGCCAAGATACTGTAATAAGTCGCCCGCTTCAACACCCGCAAAATAGTGTCAATGCGCTCTAGGAGAGCGGGAGCGGTCAAGGTCTCGGCAGGTTCTCGCGTTAGCGTCGTTAGGAGGGGTGCAAACTGCCGTTGGTAGTCATAACGAAAATCTTTGTCTAGCTGCCATTCTCGCTGTAACAGCCGCATTAATCCAGGTGTATTGCCTAAAGTGGAGCCTAGGGGTGGTTTGCTGAACTTGGCCCCTCTGGTCAAAAACTCCAGGCTCTCAGGAGGTAAGCCCATACAGAGGAAAGTTTGCCCTAACAAAGAGGCGTTGAAGTAAGCACGCGAGTGATGCAGCGTCGCAGTTTCATTAAAGTCTAGCCCTCGCGATCGCTTGCCCAGTACGAGACCAAAAATCTCCCCCCAAACCCCACAAGTCAAAGGCCGATTAATTGACCAAGTGAGGGGACGGATCAAACCAGGAATCACCTCTGCCGCAATTTTACGAGTCCAAATGGGCAGCAGCGTGGTGATGGGGCGGGATTGCAAGAGCCACAACGTCTGCCCATCGTAGGTCCATTCAATATCTTGCGGCAGTCCGTGATAGCGGGCCTCTAAATGTCTAGCCAAAAACGCCACTTGCTGAATTAAGCGGGGCGGCAAATCTCCCGTGCCCTCGACTGGTAGCTCTAAATCAGCGGGAAGCACCCAGTTTGAATCCGCTTGAGCTAAATCGCTTTCACGCACCAAAACCCGATATTGCTCAGGCGTAAACTGTCCGGACACAATCCGTTGCGTCTCACCGGGTAGCGCTTCAATTACGACTGCCTCACCCTGCCGAGCGATCGGGTCACGACTAAAGGCCACCCCCGAAAACGCGCCACGAATTTGTTGCTGTACCAGGATCGCCATTGCCGCTTCTGGTAATCCGCGATCGCGCCGATACTGGATGGCTCCTGGCTGGTCATAGGAAGCCAAGCACTGAGCGATCGCCCGCTCCAACGCTCCCTGACTCGTCACGTTCAAGATACTTTCGTACTGCCCTGCCGCCGACGCTAGCTCCGAGTCCTCCCCCACCGCTGAAGAACGCACCACCAAAGGTTTTTCGGAGGAAGGCTGCAAAAACTCAATCAATGGCGTTGGATCGTCGCCAGGTGGCAACACCCAACCTACCGGAACTGGATAGCCCCACCGCATTAATTGCGAGAGGGTAGCCGCTTTCTGTCCGACTTTTTGCGCTTCTAAAGGCCGATTCAGCGAGACTAGAGCGCGATCGCCGCGAAAAAACTTAAACACTGCTTGGGATTCCGGTTGACCTGCTTCTGGGGTTAAGTCTAGATCATCGGGAATCTTGCGGTAAATCCAGCCCATGAGACTGCCCAGCACGATCGCCGCCACAATCAAAGCGGATTCTTGGGGATGCAATAAAGCAGTGATTAGCGGAAACAAAACTAAGACTAAAATCTTGCCTTGGCGCTTTTCCCGCAAAATGGTGGAGCCAATGCCCCCCAAAATAAACACCAGTAATGAAGCCATCCAATCGTGGACAACATAGCCCCAAACCACGTTGGTTGTGCCTGCTCCCCACGCCATCCAATAACGGCCCATAACTAAGGCTATTAAGGAGATTAGCTCCCACTCTGAAGCTTGCGGAAAAAAGTAGCGAGCAATTAAAACCGCAGCAATTCCCTTGAAGGCCTCTGACAGAACCGCCAAAATTCCTACAACACGCCCGCCATGATAAAACGCTGCCGAAACACTGACATTGCCCGTTCCTATTTTGGCTAGTTGTTTTCTCGTTAGGGCATAGGTGAGCCAGCCAATCAGGGGAAGCCCGCCGAGCAGTGGACAACCAATACAGATAATCAGAGCACCTAAAACTTCGTTCATCTTGGAGGTGTAGAATGGCGACTTTTAGGGGAACTTGCCGATACTAGACAGGAGCGATCGCTCCTCTTCCATCAAAGCTCATTTCAGCTCTTGTCAGCCCAGAAAACTTGTCAGGATAAAAAATCAGCCATGCAAAAAGCGCCCCCCGTGAGGAGAGCGCTTCTGGTTTAGCTAGAGACTAGCTGAAGATTAACCGTGGATTGCAGGTGCGCTTAGCGCTACAGGAGCAGCTTCGCCCGCAGCCAGGTCGAGGGGGAAGTTGTGAGCGTTGCGCTCGTGCATCACTTCCATACCCAAGTTCGCGCGGTTCAGCACGTCTGCCCAAGTGCCAATGACTTGACCCTGTGAGTCAATGATCGACTGGTTGAAGTTGAACCCGTTCAGGTTAAACGCCATCGTGCTGATGCCCAAGGACGTGAACCAGATGCCAATCACTGGCCATGCACCCAAGAAGAAGTGCAGCGCCCGGCTGTTGTTGAAGGACGCATATTGGAAGATCAAGCGGCCAAAGTAGCCGTGAGCTGCCACGATGTTGTAGGTCTCTTCTTCTTGACCGAACTTGTAACCGTAGTTCTG